>CAYJJT010000061.1:0-6383 GCA_964370575.1 uncultured Muribaculaceae bacterium
TCAAGGGACGTTCGCAAGCTCTCTATAAATCCCTTGACCTCGCTTTGCTCTTGCCGTTCTGCACCTTGTCGCGGCTCTGGTGGAAATTTTTAGTTTTCCTGTTTAATGTAGTACAAAAAACATCATTGAACTTTGTCATAATTTTTATAAACTTCTAAAAACTTCTCCTTATTACGATCTTCTAAGTATTTATTTAAACGATAGTTTAATGTTTTTATTTTTTCGCTTTCTAAATTTGACCTTAAATCTACTACATTTTTTGCAAGTTCATTAAGGTCGCAGTCATACCAAGCCATTAACTGAGTCAATGGACTATCGTTTTTTATGACAGGGCTCGAGTTTTTATACTCTATAAGTAAAATTGAAAGCATGTCAGCCAAAGATACTTTATAAAATTTGATTAGCTCATGTATAATTTTACTTCTTTCAACATTGCAGTAAAGCTTAGTATAGTACGCTTTCTTTTGATTTGTACTTGTTTGCTGGCTAAACAAATGCGTCCAAAAGCCTATAACAACTGAAGCATTATCAGTATTCCATGACTCAGACGGTGGGTTTTTAGGAGGTTGTTTAGCTTTTTTTAGAGCGGAGAGTTTTATTTTAGCGTTTTTAGGAAGCGTCATCTCTATACTTGTGAAAAAGTCATTAAGTTTTTCTTCAGTTCTATTAAGTCTATGAGCTAAAAACCACCATAGATCTTGTAACAACATTCCTTCAATCTCTTCTTTTTGAGGATTATTTGGAATATACTTTTCTATATGCCTATAAGCATCTACATCTTCACAAAATAATATTTTTTTCTCTACGCACTTATTATCATCAATCCCGATAACAGGCTCTATTCTATTAATTTCTATTTCATTGCTATTGTTATTAGAGTTTGTAATACTTTTTGCCTCATTTCCATTAGCACTTTTAGAGGCTGGTTCAATATAATTTAATAGGGGTAGAGACGTTGAATTTGATTTATCAACCGCAGGTGATTGTTTTTTGTTCAAGTATTCCTTATTTTCTAGAACACCAGTAGTTCGTAGTCCTTGTTCAGTATCAATAAGCTTATATCCACAAGTTACTTCGTGAATATATTTTTCAAATTCTACAAAGTTACTCTTTTGTAAAAAGTCAGCTGTGTATGTTTTAGGCAAGCTAACAAATCCATGTACTGCCCCCCATAAACCAAAGGCAAAGGCAAAATTTGTCGCATTATGAGAAATCAAATGGTCTTCCAACACATCAAGTTCACTACCTTTTTGGCAAAACAGTGCAAGAATACGTAATGGAACTAGCTCAAGACTTTGAATATCTAAATGATCGTGATTGTGTAAATGAGTTAAAATTTTATTAATTTCCTCACGCTCTTTACTTTCAACCCAGTCTGGCACATTTTTTTGAATTGCAACACCGATATCTTTAACAAAATTAACTTTATCCCTCAGAAAATTTTTACTATTCCAGCTACTTATGAAAAGATGGTTGAGGATGGTGAGACTTAATTGAGAGTTTGCTGACGAGCTGACAACTTGATGTTCTGCGATTTTTGGAAGCAAATCTATATCTATTTCTAAATGAGTTTTTATTTTTTTTATCTCTGATTCTATGAAATTGTTAACTTTTTTGAAATATTTTGTTACTTCGAGATCCTTATCAGTAGCTTTAATGATTTCATAAAACTCGTCAACTGTTTTTGTTGAAGTTAGGTGTAATTGATTAGGTAATACACCTATTTTCAATAGCCAATTATCATATAAATTTTCATTTTGCAAAAATTGAATAAGCGTATTCTGATTAAGAACATCATTATATGGTTTGAGTCTTGTATCAATTACTTCAGTTATCCCAGAAGCTCTCTCAAAAAAAATATCAAATTCTTGTGCTACACGTTCTAGTTCATTATATTGGTTTTCAGTAGGGTTGCCACTACTCACAATAGATGAAAAGATATTTGAACATTTACGAACTTCTTTTTTCATATTAACAATATAAGAAGGTAGTGATTTTTCACAACCAATTGCATATGCGTATAAAAAACCTTTTAGTTTATCCACAATTTTATCATGTTCAATCGTTTGTATATAATCAAATGTGGGTATTTCTATATTACTTGTTGATTCCCATTTGAATTGTGGTATCGTTTCGTTCAGTATTACATTTGTGTAACATCTTTCCATTTTTGTTTCTATACTTTTTTGTGCCATAGCTAAAGTGTCATGCATTGAAGTTTCTTCAAAAAATATTATACGTACAGCTAAACTACTTAAAAGTATTGTCTGCTGAACTAAATATATTCCCTCAGCAACTTTTTCTGCTTTTACATTTTGTAATAGCTGTGAATCAACTTCAACGACCATAGGATGCACTTCAAGCTCGTCATCTATAAGATTATAAACTGGACACTTCTCGTAAAGATATAAGCCGTAATCTTCACTGTTAGGTGGCACTTTATAAAAACGCTTAAACCCATAATCACGATTTGTGTAAAAAACAGCGGGTGAAATTGTTTCACTTGCCATTATATTATTATAGTTGAGCGATGAAGTAGGTAGATATAATTTTTTTTCCAGTATCATAATAAGAAATCCGTATTGTTATTTGCTAACTCAGTTTCATACACATCAAGAGGTACGCTGTCAAATAAAGAAGATAAATTACCAGAGTGTGTTATATATAAGTATTCGTATGTTCTGGTAAGAGCCACATATAAGGGGTTGATATCTTCCGAGCAACAGTTAGGAAGAAATACTGCTTCAAACTGCAAGCCTTTAGAACTATGGTACGTCATAACTTTTGGATTGTCCGAAGTAAAATCTAATTCACTATTGTCATTTTGCTTAACTTCACAGTTAACACCTTTTGCAGCAAGGTAATCTCCTATGCGTCTTACTTCATTGTTACTATGTGCTAAAATTGCCACGTTTTCAAGGTTTCTATTTTTTATAATTTCAATAATTCCATTTAATTCGTCCTCAAAAGTAGCATAAGTAAAAATTTTCGGTTTTTCTACACCTATGTTCTTACATCTAATTTCCAAGTCATCATCTTCTTCTTGGAAATATTCAGCTAGCCGTGCAACTAGTTGTGGTAACCTGTAATTAAAGACTAGCTCTTCACGCTTAAAACCTGTTTTGATAGCAATGTCTTCAAGTGAAAGAGTCTCTCTATCAAATTTATAAAGTTGCTGCGCAGAATCACCATATAAAATCAAAGCTTTTGTGACATGCTCTTGTAATGTTTCTAATTGCTCTTCAGTAAGATCTTGTGCTTCATCTACTATAATATAGTCACGCATACCAAATTTCCAATCACCCCTTTCCCATTCTCCATCAACTTTTTTCCACCTAAAGCATTTATTATATGTATGAATATTTTCAGAGTTTAAGCCAATTTGTCCAACCCCATCAAGCATATACTGTTTTAAGGCAGTATTGTATACGATAAATAAGTAAGAACCTTTATTTTCATCTTGAATCTGTTTTGCCTTCCATAAAGCTAAAATAGACTTGCCACTTCCAGCACATCCCCTAACTATAAAAGGTTTGTCACTACGTTTATTAATAATTTTTACTTGGTAATCGTCAAGTTCTGACTCTTTCACATAGAAGTTTTTTACTGCCATTTTTTCAATTCCTTATTATATTTTTATGCTACTTCCTAAATCAATTTAAAGCCGTCACATAAAGTGTTACTGTTTTTTGTGTAATAACATATTTCATTATTTTCAGCAGAAATAGGGTCTCTTTTTATAATGTATTGATTATCCTCATATATATTGTTAATATCATTACAAAATTCTGCTTTACAGATTATCCTATAAGTGACTTTGCTTTTATCATACTTTTTTTGAGTATGGGAGATTTCAAAAGTTTGTTGTGTAAAACATTCCTTATCACATATTTCTTCATATTTATTACAAGGCAAAGGGATAAGCGTTTTGTAGTCTCTTAGCTCTTTCAATGCTCTATTAATTTGATGATTCATTAATACAGGATTATAGTTTAGCTCATCATGTTTTGTAGTAACATCTAGTAAGAGGAAAAAACCAGTATAATCTAAGCTTGGAATAAGTTTTTTGCAGTAGGTATAAAACGAATCTGAGTAACCATTTGAGATAAGTTCACAAATCATTTTAGAGGATACGATAAAATTAAATGCCAAGGATTCAAGTGTGGGCAAACTGACTTTTCCAGAAAAAAAGTCTTGAATTAAAGCAGTTTCCGTTTTTACTTCAATTAACTTATTCGAAGTTAATTTATACCGTTCTAAAATTTTCAATAGTATGATTGATGAATGCGAATTGCCATCTAAGCAGATAATTTGAATTTTCTTTATAGTCTTAAAATATTTTTCAATGGCAGTAAGAAGACCAAATAAATCTCCTCCTGTTCCACTTCCTATACTTAATATTGATACTTCTGACAGGTAAGAAAGTCTTTTCTGAACTTTGGTGTTTTTAAATAAGTCGTCAAAAATACAAAATGATTCTGCATAACTACGAGGAAAGTAAGTGCCCAAGTATGTTAAGTTGTCATTGTGAGATAAATTTAAATTATAACTATATTTATTATAATCGGGGGAATAGTTTCCTTTCATTTCTTTGAAAATAAAATCGTCTAACCATTTAGGGAGCGAAGTAAAAGTCTTTAATGTGCTAATATGTTTGGGGGAAGAATCATTTATTTTTAATTGTGTATGTTCAATTTCTTCACCTTCACACCAATACAAATATTGAACTCCAGCTCTTTCGTCTGTGAAAATTTCTTTATTAATTAAGTTTGAAAGCTTTTTGACAACTTTGATAGAAGCCGTGTCATAAAGTTCACACTGTACTAAAAATTCATGATATTGCGATAAATTAGGCAACGCAAAAGGTATACCACTTGATGTTGTATTATAAATACTAATTTTAGCATTAATGTTTAATGCAGCAAAAATTGATAAAATATGCTGTTCTAACTCATCTCTCATAATTTGCCAACTAACCTTATTTACTTTGAATAATGCAACCTAACTAATTATAACTTGACTCTTACACAGTTGCGTTTTAAAGTCAATCATCTGTACATAAGGAGGATTCAGCTATGGCTTGGAAAAAAGTTAATATTATAACTTCAAAGGGTGAACATAAAGAAGCGCAATCTCCTATAATTATATCAGCAAGCAGAAGTACAGACATTCCCGCATTTTACTCAGATTGGTTTTTTCACCGTCTAGATGAAGGATATTTAGAATGGACTAATCCATTTAATAGAAAAAAAATTTTCATATCTTTTGAGGACACTAGGCTTATAGTTTTCTGGTCTAAAAATCCACAACCACTCATTCAGCATCTTGGCAAATTAAAAACAAAGAAGATTAATACATATATTCAATACACTCTTAATGACTACGAAAATGAAAAGCTTGAAGCATCTGTCCCCATATTACAACAAAGAATAGATACATTTAAAAAACTGGTTGATACGCTTGGATTTGGGAAAGTTATTTGGAGGTTTGATCCTTTGTTGCTTTCTGATGCTATTGATATATATACACTATTGGACAGAATAGAAAATATAGGAAATCAGCTTGCCGGCTATACAGAAAAATTAGTTTTCAGCTTTATTGATATCAAGGAATATAAAAAGGTAGAAAATAATCTGAACCGCATAAGTCAGAAATGTAGAGAATTTACTATGGATGAAATAAAGAGCTTTACGCATGAATTAGTAAAGCTAAATTCAAAATGGGGTTTTGCACTTGCGACGTGTGGAGAAAAAATAAATCTAGATGAATTCGGGATATTACATAATAAATGTATAGATGATGATCTCATTATAAAGCTTTTCCCTCATGATAAAAAGCTTATGGATTTTCTAAATGTAAAAATTATTGATAATCCTTTATTGGGAGAATATAGAATAGAAAAAACAAAAACTCAAAAAGATAAAGGGCAAAGAGAAGTATGTGGCTGTATAGTGAGTAAGGATATTGGTGAATATAATACTTGCCCACATCAATGTGAATATTGCTATGCAAATACTTCAAAAGAAATAGCACACAGAAATTATCAAACCCATTTGCAATCTCCATTTGCTACAACAATTACAGCTAAATAACTTAAAAAAACAATTAGAGAGATAAGGCAGGTTACATTGTCATATAGCTCGTCTACCCTAAACTACAACCTCAATCTCTTCAAACTCAGATAAATCATATTCTGTCAAGTCAGTAGTATCGATAAAATTTTCTGCCTCCTCATCGCTAAGAAGAGGAGGTAATTTTTTTAAACTTTTTTCTTTCATAATAGAATCTCCTCTCAAAAAAGCATTTCAAAGTCACTGTCCAGGTAAACAGCTAAATAATCAACAAAACCATCTTATTTCTTCCTGTTTCTGTGGTGGTAGCCC
>CAYJJT010000062.1:0-6365 GCA_964370575.1 uncultured Muribaculaceae bacterium
ACTAAAAAAGTAAATGAAATGAAGTAATTAATACTTCTTTTTTTGTGCTATAATATAATTAGGTGATAATATGAAAACTTTATTATTCATTTTAATAAGTGGTTTAGCTGCTTTAATTGGATATACTTATAGTGATGAGATCATAGATTTTACGCTTGATAATTTTGTACACAATCAAGAATTAATATTAGAAAATAATATTTATGCGAACGAAAATAATTATGAATATATAAAACTTAGTGATGATTTTGTTGCACATGATAAAAAAGATTTAGAAAATATATTATATACTATTATTAATAGTGGAAATAATTCATTTAGTTTTTATTGTGATACTAAATATAATAACTGTCTTAAAGATTTTAATACAATTGTTATTGATAGTAATACATTTAGTGAATTGAGTAATTTTACAAGTCCTTATAATTCTTATAAAGAAGTTGAAACATTATATAATAATTATGGAAAAATAACAATAAATATTAATAAAATATACACTGAAGATATGATTGAATATGTCGATAAAGAAGTTGATCGTATTATTAGCGAAATTATAACTGATGAGATGAGCAATGAAGATAAAATATATGCATTTCATAATTACATTATTAATAATACTAAGTATGATAGTGTTAGTGCTGACATGGTTAGAAATAACGCTACTATAGATGAATTGAATAATTCTAATAATGCATATGGTCTACTTACTAATAAAGTTGCAATATGTGGTGGATATAGTGATATAACAGCAATATTATAAAATAGGATTAAATAATATTAGAATAAGTAATGACTTACATATATGGAATTTAGTTTATCTTAATGGTGAATGGTTACATTTAGATCTTACTTGGGATGATCCAGTAATTAGTGATGGAAGTAGTGCTTTATTATATAATTATTATTTAATTACTTCATCTGAATTAAAACAACTTAACGATCCTGAGCATAGTTATAATGAAAACATTTATTTAGAAGCAAAAAACAACTAATAGAAATATTAGTTGTTTTTATTTATGTAATCAAACACATCATTAATAGTATTATTAAAGTTATTAAAATCAACTTCAAACCAATTTATATTCATACTATTATTAAAAAAAGTATATTGTTTTTTAGCATATCTACGACTACTTTGTCGTATCTTATCAAGACAATTTTCTAAAGTATCAATATTTTTAAAATATGGAAATAACTCTTTATATCCTATCACTGTGTTTATAGCTTTACTATTAATTTTAGAATCGTATATTTTTTTTGCTTCTTCTAATAGGCCATTTTCAACCATCAAATCTACTCTATCGTTTATTCTTTCATACAAATAATCTCTATCAGTTGTAAGTCCAATGAATATTGTATCATATAATAATTCTTTATCTTTTTCTTTTTCACTAAATTTTTTCTTAGTTTCTAAATAATAATTATACGCTCTAATAACCCTTTTCCTATTATTTATATGTATATTAGTATCAGGATCTACTTTTAATAATTTATTATATAACTCTTGATCTGATAAACTTTCATAATTATCATTTATTACATTATCATTAAAATTATAATTGTATAAAGCAGCTTTAATATATAAACCTGTACCTCCTACTAAAATTGGTACTCTTTTTCTTGATTTTATATCTTTTATTAAATTTCTAACATCAATTTGATAATCATAAACAGTATAGTCTTCATTCATATCTTTAATATCAATTAAGTGGTGTACTACATTTTCTTTTTCTTCTTCAGTTACTTTTGCAGTAGCAATATCTAACTCTTTAAATACTTGAGTACTATCAGCATTTATTATTTCACCATTTATTTTCTTAGCTAATTCTACACTAAGTTTAGTTTTTCCAACACAAGTTGGTCCAGTTATAACAATTACTTTTTTCATAAATACCTCTTATATTTTATAATCTATATTCAAATGATCATAAGCTGCTTTAGTTACTACACGTCCCCTTGGGGTACGTTTTAACAAACCTGTTTGTAATAGATATGGTTCATAAACATCTTCAATAGTAGTACTTTCTTCCCCGATACTAGAAGCAATTGCCTCTAGTCCAACTGGTCCACCATTAAATTTATCAATAATACTTTTTAATAAATTATAATCTGTATTATCTAAACCTAACTTATCAACTTTTAATTTATCTAAAGCATACTTTGTTATATCTAAAGTCAATTTACCATCACCCATAACTAAAGCATAGTCACGCACTCTTTTTAATAATCTATTTGCTATACGCGGAGTTCCTCTACTTCTACGAGCTAAATCAACTGCAGCGTCATCATCAATTTCAACATCCAATACTTTACTAGTTCTTTTTACAATCAAGGTTAATTCTTCTACTGTATAAAAGGCTAATTTAGAGATAATTCCAAATCTATCTCTAAGTGGACCTGTTAAGTCACCTGCTCTAGTTGTAGCTCCAACTAAAGTAAATGGTGGTAAATCAATTCTAATATTACGACTAGTAGAATCATTTCCTACAACAATATCTAATGTGAAGTCTTCCATTGCTGGATATAATATTTCTTCAATAAATCTTGGCATACGATGTATTTCATCTATAAATAAAACATCACCAGCTTCAAGTGTAGAAAGAATAGATGCTAGATCTCCACTCTTCTCAATAGATGGTCCACTAGCAGTTTTTATATTTGAATTTAACTCATTTGCAATGATATACGATAATGTTGTTTTACCAAGACCAGGAGGACCATAAAGTAAAACATGATCCAGTGCTTCATTTCTAATCTTAGCAGCTTTTATGAAAATGTCTAAATTTTCTTTCACTTCACTTTGACCAACATAATCATTTATAGATTGAGGTCTTATATTATACTCATAATTATCTTCATTAAGTTCATCATTACTTATTAATCTCTCTTCCATAATAACCTCTCTTTATTTGATCATCAATTTTAAAGCATATTTAATTTGATCATTAACACTTAGTGTTAAATCTAAATTTTCTAAAACTTTATTGATTTCCACTTGCTTATATCCTAATGCTTTTAAAGCATCAACTACTTCATTATTTACATTGGTTACCACAGCACTACTGCTAACTAATTTACCTTTTAAATCTAAAATAATTTGACGAGCAACTTTTTCTCCAATTTTAGGAAATTTTTTTAAATAGTTAATATCTTCCATTTCAATAGCTTCTATAATATGATTACTATTTGAACCAAACATTCCTAGTGCCATTTTACAACCTACACCTTTAACATTAATTAATTTTAAAAATAAATCTTTATCTTCTTTAAGATCAAATCCATATAAAGTATTTTCATCTTCCTTAATATGTTGATATAAATAAATTTTCATTTCACTATTTAAATTATATTTACTCGGATTACTAATATTAATTAAATATCCTATTCCACTATTTTCTATTACAACACAATTACTAGCTATTTCTGTAATTATTCCTTTTATATAAGAATACATTTTATCACCTATTTCATTATAACAAACAAGCGAACATTTGTCTACTTTTTAACAAATAAAAAAAGTTAATTAAATTAACTTTTATATTTGATATGGATTATTTTTCATACCATTACCTGATGTGATTTTTATTTCAGGTTTAACTATTATAACTGGTTTAGAATACCAATTACCTGTCATTTCATACATATATCCATTATCACTAGTAGCAATTGGATTACTTAAACCATGATTTATAGTCCATACATAATTAGCGTCATTAGGATCATAAACAGTAAATAATTCACCTATTTTAGGTGCTCCTACATATGATTCGACTGGATTACTTTTGCTATATAAAAATAATTCATAATTACTTTCCTTAGATAAGTTATCACCTTTGTACCAAGTAGTATTAATTATTTTTTCTTTTTCACTATCTGTTATAAAAGAACTTGAAAATATTTGTGAATTTGATACTGCTTGATATTTATCATTCATAATCAATTTAGTACCTATATCATTATGTTCAATAATACGATATAAATTACCATCAAAATTTACATATTCTCCATTTTTAGAAATAGTATTTAAATTACCATTTTTATCTTCTCTTATAAAATTCATTCCATATGGATACTCTAATGTTCCTGTTCCATAACTGACAAGAATATTCGGATCAATAGTTATAACCGGACGCATAGGATATGCTAAACTACTATTAGAAACTCCATTAGTAAAAATTATATTATAACTGCCAGAAATATACGAATTATCTTTTAAAGCGAATATACCATTATTATAATAACTACTATTACCACCAGCTAAATTATATTCATCAGTTGATAATAATGTAACTTTTGAAATTGTTTTACCAACACATTCAGTTCGAGAACTTGTAAATGTAACAGCAATATCTCCAGAACAATATTCTTCACTTAAAAGATAATCTTTATCATCAAAAGAATTATAAAATTCATCATTCAACCAATTATATTGATAACTAGTTGAAAATTGTTCAGTTCCTCTAGATATTGTTGAAATAGGATCTTCCATAATAAGTCTTATGTTACCTTCTTCAGTAACACCCATAATTCTCCATAAGTGTCCAGAAAACCATGCATAATTATTAGTAATATCACCTTTCAAATATGTTCCACCATCATAAGTATATGTAGCTGATGATGATAGTAATCTATCAGTAAAGTCACTAATATCTAATTTAAGTGATATATTTCGCGCAACTGATTGAGTTACTCCATTACTAGTTACAGTATATACAACAGTATAGACTCTATCAATTACTAAACTTCCTATTGAAGAAACTTTTTCACCATTAGTATAGTAAGTTTTTGTTATAGAAGATGAAATATTGGTGTTATCATCATCAAATGCTTTAATTACTACATCATCATCAAATGATGATGTAGTATTTGTAACAAAATCAGCCTCATATTCTATTGATATATCCTCTTTAGTTAAATCAGAATTTAATTCTTCTTTACTGTTTGAAGAATATTCTAAATAACTTGCTGTATAACCAGTATCAGTTTTTACAATTTCTATTAAACTATCATTATTAAACCATTCTTGCTTTTCGCTACCTTCATTCATTTCTTTATCAGGATTAACTAAATCTTTTCTAATATATCCATATTGTTTTAATTGACCAACTGTAACATAGAATCTATTTACTGCACTTGTAAGTTTATTATCACTAGCATAACTAATCGCACCTGATTCAATAGTTTCTATTTGTGATTGATATGAATCTGTATTAAAATTACTAACTGTATTAAATATAATTGGCGTTATTAAAAAAGCTAATACTCCTAATATTACAATTACACTTAATAATTCAACTAATGTAAATCCTAATTTTTTCATATCTTATCTCCTTTTCTTAGTAAAGAAAAATTTAATTAAATATACTTCAAATAAAATATATACAATTATATATCCTATAACTAATATTGTATTAAATAATCCTAATGAATAAGTGTTTATAATTTCTAAAACACTATTTGGAATTGCATTTGTAATCATTTCATAAAAGTCATATGAATATGGTTTTAATAATGTTGCTAGATAAGATAAAATTCTAAATAAAATATCTACTATTACTAAAAAATAAACAAAACTTTCAAAAGTTCTAAAATATAATACTACTACTAAAAGTAATAAAATTAATATTATTAAATCCACACGATTCACCCCTATCTTAATTTAATTTTATCATATTAAACAGATAATTTCTATTTTATTTTACAAATATATGGTATTGATAAACATCTTCTTTTTCTAGCACTAAATAGTGATGACCATTGTCATAAAATTGAAGTAATGTTCCAAGTTCGTCAGCTTCATTTTCTGTTGCTGATCCAAGTCTATCTATTATTTTTGTTACTTCATCATTAGAATAATCTAAATTTATACTTTTAATCATGTTTGAAAGTGTATTTGCTAGTTTATTTAAATTCATATTATTACTATCAACTTGATATAATACATTCGTTAAAGTAGTATCATCATATTCAACAACTAATACTTCACTATCACTAATTGTGTAAATATCTTTATTATCTAATAATTCTATCTCATAATTACTAAGGTTATCAAAGTTATTATATTGATCTATAAAAGTATTTTTTTCAATTAATATTGGCTCATTAATTATTAATTCAGGTTCCTCATTCATAATCATAATATTTAATATTATAACTACTATTAAAATAATAAAGATAATAGCTAATACTATTTTTTGTAATTTTGTCATATTTCCTCCTAAAAAAAGAAGATGATTAACTCATCTTCGCAATTTCTAATTTATTGTTACTATGAATTAATGTTAAAGTTGCTACTTCTTGATATCCCATATCTTCTTCATATTCAATAGATACTTCTACCACGTACGCGCTTTCATCAGTTTCAT
>CAYJJT010000063.1:0-5959 GCA_964370575.1 uncultured Muribaculaceae bacterium
TATCACATACAATATTTTTATATCTTAATCTTTTGTACTTACCACAACTACATTCGTAATCTTTAGTAGGTCCAAATATTTTTTCACAGAATAACCCATCACGCTCTGGTTTTAACGTACGGTAATTAATAGTTTCTGCTTTTTTAACTTCTCCGTAAGACCATTTACGAATCGTTTCAGGAGAAGCGATACTAATTTTAATACCTTCAAATTTATCTACGTTCATATTAAATTTCTTCTCCTTCTAATTCTACAATGTCTTCTATTGAAGGTTCAACATCTTCTAAAGAATCTTCTTCTTCAGTTAACGTTTCCTCTTCAACTACTTCTTCAGTTTTACTTACTTCTTCAGTTTTTGGAGGAAGTGGTAAAAAACCATCATCTTCTTCATCTAAATCATTAAGTTCTATATATTCTCCATCTTCATTTAACACATTTAAATCAAGACCAAGAGCTTGTAATTCTTTAATTAATACTCTGAAACTTTCAGGAATACCACTTTTTGGAATCGGTGTTCCTTTAACAAGAGCTTCATAAACTTTAACACGTCCAACTACGTCATCTGATTTTATAGTCATCATTTCTCTTAGTACATGAGCTGCACCATAAGCATATAATGCCCATACCTCCATCTCACCAAAACGTTGTCCTCCAAGTTGTGCTTTACCACCAAGAGGTTGTTGCGTAACAAGTGAGTATGGTCCTGTTGAACGAGCATGTAATTTATCTTCAACCATGTGGTCAAGTTTAATCATATACATGATACCAACACTAACACGGTTATCTAATTTTTCACCAGTACGTCCATCATATAAATCTTCTTTACCATCAGGTGAAACTCCTGCTTCGCTTAAAGCTTCAACAATTTCATCTTTTTTAGCTCCATCAAATACTGGAGTTGCTACATGAATATTTAAGAATTTAGCAGCATAACCTAAATGCATCTCTAATATTTGTCCAACATTCATACGAGATGGTACCCCTAATGGGTTAAGAATAATATCTACCGGTGTTCCATCACTTAAATATGGCATATCTTCTTCAGGTAAGATAAGAGAAATAACCCCTTTATTACCATGACGTCCAGCCATTTTATCTCCAACGCTTATTTTACGTTTTTGTGCAATGTAAACACGAATTAATTTTGATACACCAGCTGGAAGTTCATCACTGTTTTCTTTAGTATATACTTTAACATCATGAACAATACCTCCACCTCCATGTGGAACACGAAGAGATGTATCTCTAACTTCACGAGTTTTTTCTCCAAAAATCGCATGTAATAATTTTTCTTCACTAGTTAGTTCAGCCATTCCTTTAGGAGTAACTTTACCAATTAATATATCATCGTCTTTTACTTCAGTCCCGATACGAATAATACCATTTTCATCTAAATTTTTACGAGCTTCTTCACTTACGTTAGGAATATCACGTGTAAACTCTTCAGGTCCTAGCTTAGTATCACGACATTCAGTTGAATATAATTCTAAATGGATAGATGTATAAACATCATCTTTTACTAATTTTTCATTTAAAATAATAGCATCCTCATAGTTATAACCATTATAGTTCATAAATGCTACTGTAACGTTTTTACCAAGTGCAATTTCACCCATATCAGTTGATGGTCCATCACAAATAGTTGTACCTCTAGTAACTTTATCTCCTACTTTAACTATAGGAAGTTGATGGTAACAAGTACCAGCATTACTACGTTCAAAATTAGTCAAGTAGTATGTATCTACTCCACCTTTAGTTTTTATTAAAATTTTACGGCTATCTACATATTCAACAATACCGTCAGCTTTAGCAGTAATAACTGCTCCACTATCTTTAGCTGCAATAGCTTCAACACCAGTTCCTACTAAAGGAGCTTCAGTTTTTAAAAGTGGAATTGCTTGACGTTGCATGTTTGAACCCATAACCACACGTTTACCATCATCATGCTCTAAGAAAGGCACGGCACTACTTGTAATAGATACAAGTTGTTGAGGTGAAACGTCAATAAAGTCAATTTGTTCTTTATTAATCATAATAGTTTCCCCGTGATTACGAGCTGGCACTTTCTCATCCACTACTACATTATCAACAATGTTAATAGTAGCTTGTGAAATATAGAAATTTAACTCTTCATCAGCAGTCATATAAACTATTTCATCAGTTAATACACAGTCATTTACTTTACGGTATGGTGTCATAATAAATCCATATTCATTAACTCTAGCATAACTAGATAATGATGAGATAAGTCCAACGTTAGGTCCCTCTGGAGACTCAACCGGACATAATCTTCCATAGTGAGATGCATTAACGTCTCGAACTTCAATTCCAGCACGATCACGACTTAGACCACCAGGTCCTAAAGAAGATAAACGTCTTTTATCAGTAAGCTCTGCTAATGGATTAGTTTGGTCCATGAATTTAGATAACTGACTACTTCCAAAGAACTCTTTAATGCTAGCTGTTAATGGTCTAATATTAATTAAAGTCTTAGGAGTAACTTCAGTAATATCTTGAGTACTCATACGATCACGAATAACTCTTTCAATACGACTAATACCAATTCTAAATTGGTTTTGAACTAATTCTCCAACTTGACGAACACGACGGTTAGACAAGTGATCAATCTCATCAAAATTACCAATACCTTCAAGTAAATTTAAATAATAAGATACCGCTGAATAAACATCACTAATAGTTAAACGACGTTCATTTCCAGTAATATCATTACCAATTACTTTAATAACTTTATCAGGAGTAACATTTGAGTATACTTTAATAATTTGTACTTTATTATAAGTATCTAAATCACCATTAATAAGAACTTCACGAACACCATAACCTGCTTCAATAGCTGGTCTAATAGTTTCTAAAACTTCTTTATTAATCAAAGTTCCTTCTTCTGCTAAAACATTACCTTCAAATTTAATAGTCTCAGCCAAACGACAACCAAATAAACGTTCCATAATATGTAACTTTTTATTGTATTTGTAACGTCCTACTTTCGCTATATCATAACGGAACGGATCAAAGAATTTTGCAATTAATTGATTTTTAGCACTTTCTAAAGTAGAAGGCTCTCCTGGTCTTAATTTAGAATGAATATCAAGTAAAGCTTCATCTAAATTTTTAGTAGCATCTTTTACAATACTTCTCTCAATAAATGGATCTTGTCCAAATAAATCAAAAATATCATCATCACTTGATAAACCAAGTGAACGAAGTAGTGTTGTAACTGGTACTTTTCTAGCACGGTCAATACGTACATACATAACATCACGAGCATCAGTTTCAAACTCTAAATATGCTCCTCTGTTAGGTATAATTTGACTTGTTACAACAGTTCTACCATTTTTATCTATTTCATGACCGAAATAAACACTTGGTGAACGAACTAATTGTGATACAATAACACGTTCTGCTCCATTTATAATAAATGTTCCAGAATCAGTCATTATAGGCATATCCCCTAAAAATATCTCTTGTTCTTTTACTTCTCCAGTTTCACCATTAAATAGTCTTGCTTCGACCTTTAACGGAGCTGAAAACGTTGCTTGTTTTTCTTTACACTCTTTTACAGTATATTTTGGCACGTCAAAAGAATATTCGTCGAACTCTAAAGTTAATTTTCCGTCGAAACTAACAACAGGAAAAATATCTTTAAATACTTCGCGAATTCCTTCAGTTGTGAACCAATCATAACTACTTTTTTGGATCTCAAGTAAGTTCCCTAGTTCTAATGCATTTTTAGTTTTTGCATAACTACGTCTCTCACGGTGTCCACTCTTCATAACAGTATAAGCCATTCATTCACCCCTATTAACTATATTTAAACAACAAATTGCACACTTAAAAAATAAAGCATGCCGTCAATTTATAATTCTAACACAACTTTGTCAAGTTGTCAATTATCTGAAACAGCGAATAATAAAAAATCCTTTATGTTTTTTTACTATCTCAACTTGATAAATTTTCTCAAGTTCCTTAGCTGTACTTTTAGCTCCATGATTTTTATTTATAACAAACCACAGTTCACCATTTTCATTCAAGTATTCAACACTCGAAAATAAAAGCTCATATAATATTTTCTTCCCCACTTTAATAGGTGGGTTAGTAAGTATATAGTCATATTTCTTAGTAATATTCTCATAACCATTACTAATAAAAATATTTACATCAACTTTATTATCTTTAGCATTTATCTTACTTAAATTTAGCGCACGTTCATTTATGTCAACCATATCAACATTTGCACTAGTATTTGATTTTACATATATACCAATAGGTCCATATCCACAACCTAGATCAA
The DNA here is from genome assembly GCA_964370575.1 of uncultured Muribaculaceae bacterium. Classification (GTDB taxonomy): domain Bacteria; phylum Bacillota_I; class Bacilli_A; order RF39; family UBA660; genus MGBC107952. The sequence continues at coordinate 4,310 of CAYJJT010000063.1, forward strand.
GAACATTTCCACTTATTTTTTCAATTGGTATTGTCTCAAGTAAAGTTCTAGTCCCAAAATCTAGTCCATCCTTTGAAAATACTCCATTATCAGTTTTTAAAGAATATTCACGATTATTGATGAAAGCTCTAGACATTTTGATATCACTTTTTAATTTTTCATCATTAGTAAAATAGTGACTCATAAACTTCTCCTTCATTATACACTTAAAGCCCATACTAATATTTAGTATAGGCCATAAGTAATTTAAATTAAAATTATTTAATTTCGATAGTAGCTCCAGCTTCTTCGAATTTAGCTTTTAATTCGTTAGCTTCATCACTATTGTAGTTTTCTTTAATGTTTCCACCGTTATCAGCTAAATCTTTAGCTTCTTTAAGTCCTAAACCAGTTACTTCTTTAATTAATTTAATAACTGCTAATTTGTTAGCTCCTGGTGCAGTTAATACAACATTAACTGTAGTAGGTCCAGTTTCAACAGCAGCAGCTGGTGCAGCAACTGCAACACTTGATGGATCAACACCAAATTTTTCTTTCATTCCTTCAACTAATTCGTTTAATTCTAGGATAGTCATTCCTTCAATAGCGTTTAAAATTTCTTCATTTGTTAATTTTGCCATAATTTTTCTCCTCCTTATAATAATTAATTACTTTCTTCTAAATTTTTCTTATGTAAGTCTACACAAATTGCAAAGTCTTTCACTGGACTCATTAAACCAGCAGCAAACATTGTAAGTAATGTATCTCTTGATGGGATGTTCGCGTATTTTGTTAATAATTCAATATCAGCGATTTCATCTCCGATTTTTCCAACTTTCATTTGTAATGCATCGTGTGTTTTTGCAAACTCACTTAACACTCTAATTGGAGCAACTGCGTCAGTTCCGAATGCTAATGCTTTTGGACCAACTAATTCTTCATCAACATTAATGTTTAATGAATTAAGTGCGATTCTAGTTAATGTGTTTTTGTAAACTTTTAATTCTGAACCAGATTCTTTTAAAGCTTTTCTAAGTTCAGTCATTTCAGCAACTGTTAAACCTTGGTATTCAAATACTACAAAAGTTTCACTTGCTTCAACTTTACCAACTATTTCATTAACTACTTCTTTTTTTGCTTCTAATATTTTTGTACTCGCCATACTGCACCTCTCTTTCATGCTATAGTACGTATGAAAAAAGTCTCATAATACGCAACCGTTTAGAGACTTCTGTTTTTTATTCAAACAATTTCCTCGGTAGGATTTACTTTAACCTACTGTCTACGGTACTATATACTTTTTTCACAACAAATTAATTATATCATATCAATAATTATTTGTCAAAAACATTTGTATCAATTTTAATTCCTGGACCCATTGTAGAAGAAACACTGATGTTTTTAACATAAGTTCCTTTTACTGTGTTAGGTTTACTTTTTAACATTAATGATACAAAAGATGTAATATTTTCGATTAATTTTTCATCATCGAAAGATACTTTACCAACTGGTACTGCTACATTTCCGTAAGAATCAGCACGGTATTCAACACGTCCTTTTTTAACATCGTTTACAGCTTTTGCAGTATCCATAGTTACACTTCCAGTTTTAGGATTAGGCATTAAACCTTTAGGTCCTAATACTCTACCTAATCTACCTAGTGCAGGCATC
>CAYJJT010000064.1:0-5952 GCA_964370575.1 uncultured Muribaculaceae bacterium
AAACAGATTTTGAAAATATCGTAAACTTTCTTTCTAAGGTTCAGGAATAAATACATTTTATAAAATTTCTAAGGAGTTTTTATGCCTATTAGTTTATATATAAGTTCAAACAATTTTCTTGAGCAAGAAAAAATAAAAAAAATAAAAAAGTCAGCTAATGGTGCAAATCGTCTTGTAGTTCAAGAAGAAATCAGTGATAATATTTATGCAGTAACTACTCACACTAAGCACTGTGCTTTAGGCAAAAACAGATTATATGTAGACGATAAAGTAATAGCTGTATTTGGTGGCCTCTTTGTTGATGAAGAAAATCTGCCTTGGCATAAGATTATTGAAGCTCTCGAGCATGAAAAGCATGATATTTTTACATCTTTTAATGCACAGTTCAGTGTTATTATCTATTTTAAAAAAAGCCGCAAAACTTTTTGGGTATCTGATAGATTTTCTCAGTATCCATTATATTATACGACAAAAAACAACGAGCTTTTAATATCTTCCTCACTGAGCACCTTTTTTGAATGCTTAGAAAGTAAAAAATTTAATGAAAAATGGCTATATGATTACATTTTCTTTAATCTTCCACTCGATACAACAAGCCCCATTATTGATGTGCATAGAATGCCCGCAGCAAGTGTTTTTTGCTTAGAAGAAAATAACATAAAAATAACAACATATGCTTCACCTTTTTCTGCTGAAATTCCTCATCAATCAGATAAAAAAAGCAAAGAAGAAGCATTTGAACTTTTCAAAGAAAGATTCCCTAAATACTATACAATCTTATCTGGAGGCAAATATTCTTCCGCCATTACGGCAGGGTATGATGCAAGGATTTCTGCTCTTTTTGCACCTAAAAACCTAGATTTTGAGCTCTATACTTATGGGATGCCATCATGTCTAGATATTCTAGAAGGCAGAAAAATGGCACAAAGCCTTGAACTCAAGCACCATGAATTAGCCTTCACAGATGACGTGGTAAAAGATTTAGAATACATGGCAAATCAATCTAATACTATTGGAGGCGGAAATCTTAATATTTTGCGTGCTACTTTACAATGGCTGTATGAAAAACTATCTGACATAGATATTGAAGTTGCAAGCGGTGGAATTGTCGGAGATCATTTTTTTAGAAGTGACGGAACTCCTGGAGGTAATTTATCCATTTGTGCAACAAAGCTTTTTGAAAATATAGACTATAATATACAAACTAATCCTTTTTTTTCTGTTTTTTCTAATAAAAAAAGAGCGGAAGACTACTTTGTAGAATCAAGAGATTCATTATTTTTACGTTTAGATTGGCAAAACACATCTCTAGGCGAAAGACATCTAAACTATGCAATGTATGAACTTAGTCCTAAATACTATGGCGCGGAATACGAATTAGCAGAACATTATCTAAACCTTGTGTCACCATACTGGGATACTAAAGTAAGAGAACTTGCTTATAAAACAACACTAAGCAGTATGACTATGAATGCAAAATTACATAGTAGCAAATTTCCTTACTGGCGTGCTAATTCAATGTTTGCTTATATTCTAAACCAAGACTCTGCTTTTAAAAAACTACCTATTTTAGGTGTTAGCCCTATCTTTTTAGCAAGTGGAAATAAACAAGTTATTCAATTTGGCAAAGTACTACAGAAAAGTATACCTACTGTTATGAAAAAAGTATTTTCCAAACAAGAAGATCCACAAGAAAACTGGCCGCTATGGTTTAATAAATATCTTTTAGGGGCTACTTTAAACCATTCACCTAAACTCCGCATAAGTGAATACATTAATTCGGAAACATTAGGAAAAATTTTATCTACAGAAACAGTAAAAACCACAAATGAAGAAAATACCTTTATAGGAGGAAAACTTCTTACAGCTGAACTTATGCTAAGCAAATTTTAATATTTCTTGGATAAATAAATTAAATATGAATAAAAGTTACTGTATCATTTTACAAATACTACATAAAATGAACTCATATATATTGTTAATATAATAATCTTAAATAAAACTTCAAACCATTTCTAAAATTTAGATTTTCTCGTTTAGCAAAGGAAAGTTATGAAACACATACTTATTACAGGTGGCGACTCACGCGTTGCTTACACTGTTTGTAAAATATTATCAAAATTAAATCATACTGTATCTGTTGGATATAGTACAGAAAATTTTTTTTACTAGTAGCTCAAAATATTGTCATAAAAAGCTTGTCTATACTTCTTACAGTGAAAACGAGCAAAGCTTTGTAAATGATATCTTAGATTTCATTAAAGAACATTCAGTAGATATTTTAATTCCAATTTTAGACGAAACCTTTACTATCAGTAAATACGCTGAAGCTTTTCGCGAACACACTCACTTATTTCTTGCAGACTACAATACTTTAATGACTGCTCACGACAAGGTAAAAATATCTGCAATCGCTGAAAGTCTTGATGTGGCAGTTCCTAAAACTTGGAAACTTACCGATCTTATTACATCTATCAATAGTAAAAGTATAGATGTGTCAAATTTACCTTTTCTGAATTGGCTTGCAAAACAATTATTGAAAAAAATAAAAAATAATTTACCTAAAATACTATAACATCACTTTGGAACTTTTATGACTCAATCATCTAGACAAAATAGAATAGTATCAGTTGATATAATGCGTGGAATTATTATGCTTCTGATGGTAATTGACCACGTTCGAGGAACTTTTACTGAAGTAGGTTTATGGCTTTTTGGTAATGTTTCATTGCTCGTAGGTGAAGTAACTAGCCCCATTGCTACACCCCCATTTTTATTTATGCTACGATGGATAACGCATCTCTGTGCACCTAGTTTTGTTTTTTTAGCTGGGGTTAGCATTTACTTTTGGCATAACAAGTATGGAAAAAATAAATCAGTATTCCAGCACTTTATTTTACGTGGTCTTTTACTTATTTTTATAGATTTATGTATCAACGGACGTGAACTTATAGGGCAAAGCGGGTTTGTTTATATGGGAGTCATGTATGCAATTGGTATGAGCATGATTATATTCCCTTTTCTTATTAACTTCTCACAAAAATTTTTACTCATCTTGGCTATTGCTATAACTTTACTATGCAATATTCCAAACTTAATTGATATGTTAAGTAGTAATGATATTTTAAACGCTTTCATATTCAAAGGTCAAATAGACCTATTCTCTACGCAAGATTTAACCATTTTTATAGGTTATCCAGTATTACCTTGGTTTGCTGTTATGCTTTTTGGTTTTTCCTTTGCTCATATATTCACACTAAAATCTTCTCCATTACGTCTCAAAATTTTATTTCTGACTAGCATATCATTTCTAATTGCTTTCGTCCTATTACGTACAAGTGGTATTTTTGGAGATTCGTTACATTTTTCAAGTAATGCCACTCTCTGGCAAAGCTTTGCTAGTTTCATTAATATAACTAAATATCCACCATCTCTTCAGTATTTATTATTTACTTTAGGAATTATGTTCCTATTACTCGCATTGATAGAGAATTTTGAGATAAATTCTAAATTCTTACTTGTTTTTGGAACAACTCCTTTATTTTTTTACTGTTTGCATCTATTTTATATTAAAGCTACTGCAGTTATTTTGAAAAAAATTTCTCCAGCACTTCCCGCTTTAGGTGAATTTAGTTTTTCACCTACGGGAGTTATTGTATACTCAATACTACTCATACTAATCCTTTACCCTTCATGCATAATATTTAAAAACTTTATGAAAAGTAAAAAAATCTGATTATGTTAATTTTATAAGCGGGAGGATTATTTTTTGCATAGAGCTAATAATTTTGTAGTGCTTATTAATACAGTTATAGCAATAATGCTTTGCCCCACTCCAGCAAGAATTATACTAGTATAGGTTGCTGTCACATAGTCTTTAATAAAAAGATAGTAGACATATTGCGCGGCGCATTGAGGAAAAAGTGCTAAAGCTAAATTTATATAATATTTTTTATGTGATAAGTTTGAAAATTTACATATTTGTAGAGGTAGCCATATTGTTCTAAATAATAAAGTAGTAATAAAAACTCCCCAGCCGACACCCGACAAATCGAATAATAATAATCCAAGAGCAGTTAGTATAAAAGTAGTCACACCTTCACAAACAGTCATTTTTGCGAGAACTTTTTGTTGTCTGATACTAATTAGAAAGCTTGAGGATGCTATAGGCCCTAGCTCTAAAAGTCCTGCCAGTGCCATAGGTGTTAATAATATTTGAACTGAAGAAAAATCATCACCTAACCACCTTTGAAAGAAAAGATCACCGTAAAAGGTGAGCCCCAAAGCAACAATACTAGTTATACTAGTAGATAGAAATATTGAAGTAAGCAAGGTTTCTTGGGAGGCTTGAAGATTATTTTGAGATTGCAATTTGCTAAAATAGGGCGTCATAATATCAAAAGCAGAAGCAATTAAATCATTCATATAAGAAATAATTTGTTTTGTTAAAGAGTATAAAGTAACAGTTGACGACGAGAAAAAGGCATTAATCATATAAACTTGTGTTGAATTGCGGAGTAACCTGCCTAGAACAATTATTGATAAGCTACTACTGATTTGAAACAGTTCGCTTTTAAAAGGATTAGTAAAAAAGTTATGGAATGCTGGAATAAAAAGATGTTTTCTCATCAAAAAGATGTTTAAAGCTGCTTCTAGAAGAAAGCTGCCTGAACTAATATAGCACATACTAAGTAAGTTTCTGTCAGCTGAATAAGTAGGTTGTATAAAAATTAGAGCTGAGATGCTGCTAAACAAGAGTCTACCCAAACTTGTAAGTGAGAGTAAGTTCCACCCCATTCTTCCGGCTAAAAAGCCATGTGAAACATTAAGAAGATTATAGGTCCCCATACTAAATGCAAAGATCAGCAGAGTTAAAATAAAAGTAGTTCTGCTAACATATTTACTATATTCGGTGTCTTCCAAAAAATAGTAACTAAAAGCTATTAATAGAGTTGATAATAGTGAAAGCATCCCTAATTGTATAGCAGCAACTAAAAGGCGTTCAATTAAATTTGTATCATTTGTTTCAAGCGCTTTGGCATATATTGTGGAGATTGAATTAGAAGTTGCGAAGTTAAGCACAGCAAAATAAGGGAAAAGTGAAATAATAAGCACCCAAATACCGTACAAATCATTCCCCATTGAATGTAGCATATGTGGGGTAACAATAAAAGCTGAAAGTATACCCACTCCATATACTGCAAGGCGAAGAGTAGAATTTTTAAGAAGATAGGATAATGAGTTCATAAAGTTCCTGAGTTTTGAATAAAAATAAACTATAGTTAGATTTTATCTTATACACTATATGTAGTAAAAAACTTCTATTATATATTTTCTAGTTAAGTAGATTTTGCTCTATATAAAAAATCTTAAATTTCATTATTTTGAACTAGATTTTGTATAATTCAAAATATATTGTATATAATATTGAAATATCTGCTCATTATAGAACTTCAAGAACTGTACTACTCTCTTCTTCTTTACATGCTTTCCTAAATAAATCAGCTTATACTTTTGCCCATGTTTTATGGAAAAAGAAAAAATTTTCTTTGTCACGGAGAATTTCAACAGACAATTTCATATATTCTTTTGCTAATTCAACACCTTCTTGTAAAGCATAGTATGCATTGTAAAAAGAAGCAGTAAAACCTGTATGATAATACTGACTTCAGAATAGATATAGCAAATTCTCAAGTAACAAGTTCAGTGTTACTATTGTAAGGGAGCATGCACATTAATTTGAAAACTTTTTACAAGATATAGCCATAATTTGGCAAAGTCAATTTAATTCTGAGCACTTCGCTATAAGTTTGAGGTCAAAAGAATAGTTTTCATCAATAGCTATTACTTTAATAGATGAGTGGTCAAAACTTTCTATTTCTGAACGTCTTCTTACATTTAAAAATCTATGGTAAACTTTTTGGAAGTAAAGAAATTCCACTTGAAGGCTGG
>CAYJJT010000065.1:0-2254 GCA_964370575.1 uncultured Muribaculaceae bacterium
ATTGAAAAGAGTAAAAAAATATTTGATAATATTAATGTGGATTTAATATACGCATTACCAACTCAAACTATGGATGAATTAAAAGAAGATATAAAATTATTTTTAAAACTAAAAATACCTCATATATCTACATATTCATTAATTATTGAAGACAATACTTTATTAAAATTTAAAGAAGTAGATTCAATTGATAGTGAAATAGATTTTAATATGTATAATTATATAAGAGAAGAGTTAGGTAATAATAATTATATTCATTATGAAGTAAGTAATTTTGCTTTAAATGGATATCAATCTAAACATAATTTAGTGTACTGGAATAATTTAGAATATTACGGATTTGGCCTTGGTAGTAGTGGTTATATGAATGGTATTAGATATAATAATACTAGAAGTATTGTGAATTATTTAAAAGGTAATTATATAAAAGATAAACAAAAATTATCACTTCGTGATAAAATGGAAGAGGAGATGTTTTTAGGACTAAGAAAAATAGAGGGAGTCAATTGTGATCTTTTCTTTAAAAAGTATTCTAAAAGTATTGAAGATGTCTTTGATATAAAAAAATTGTTAGAAAGTAAAAAATTAGTTAAAGATAATGGATACATAAAAATTAATAAAGATTTTATTTATGTATCCAATGAAATTTTAATTAATTTTGTAGGAGAATTATGAAAGAAAATATGTTTAAAACAGAATTAAATTATATAAAATTAGATAAGTATAGAGAAAATGCAGTAATATTGATAAATTTGTTACCAGATTATTTTTTTGAAATACCAGCAAGTTCAACTGGTAAGTATCATCCTAGTTATGCTACTGGAGATGGTGGTTTATTACGTCATACTAAAGCAGCTGTTAAGATAGCGCATGAATTACTTTTAAATCCAATATTTGGAGATAAATATTCTGATGGTGAAAAAGATATGATTTTAATTGCATTAATGATGCATGATGGTTTAAAATCTGGATTAGAAAAAAATAAATATACTCAAGCTGATCATCCAATGTTAGTTAGTAATTACATTAAAGATAATAAAGATAAGTTAACACTTAATGAAAATGAAATATTTGCTTTAACTAATATGATAGAAAGCCATATGGGAATATGGAATAAAGATTATCAAGGGAATGAAATATTACCAATACCAGTGAACAAATATCAAAAGTTTGTACATATGTGTGATTTTTTAGCTAGTAAGAAGTTTATAGAAATTAAATTTGATGGAAATGAAATAGTTGAATAATAGGAGGCAATATGAAGGGGAAGTTAATTGTAATAGAGGGAACAGATTGTTCGGGAAAAGAAACACAAACTAATAATTTATATACTAGATTAAATGATAATAGAGTAGCAGTTGCAAAACTTTCTTTTCCAATGTATAATACACCAACTGGAAAAATTATAGGTGGACCTTATTTAGGTAAAAGTCATATGGGAGAATGTTTCTTTAAAGAGGGAGCTGTGAATGTAGATCCTAAAGTCGCATCTTTATATTATGCTGCTGATCGTAAATATAATGTTGATATGATTAATGATTTATTGGAAACAGGTGTAAATGTCATACTTGATCGATACGTTTATTCTAATATGGCACATCAAGCTGGGAAAATAATTGACACTAATGAAAGAATTGATATGTATAATTGGTTAGATATGTTAGAGTTTAAACTGCTAGAACTACCTAAGCCTGATATTGCGATATTTTTGCACATGCCATACGAATTTTCAGTCAAATTACGAGAAGGTAGACTAGAACTTCCAGATCAACATGAACTTGATAGTAATCATTTAAAACAGGCAGAAAATGCTTATATTGAACTAGCGAGTAGATATAAATGGGATGTTGTCAAGTGTGTTAATGAAAATGAGATTAAACAAGTACATGATATCGCAGAAGAACTTTATAATATAGTTGTAGATAAATTAAAATAGTACTAATAAGTACTATTTTTTTCATATAATTTATTAGGTGATTGTATGAAATTAATATCCCACCGAGGTAATGGTGATGGTGGAAAAGAAAATGATATAAAAACTATACTAAATATACTTTCTAAAAAAGAAATAAGTGGTGTAGAAATAGATGTAAGAGTTACAAAAGATAATAAAATAGTTTTATATCATGATTTTCTTGTTAAAACTGAGTTTATATTTTTAAAAAAAGTATCAGATTTAACTTATCAAGAATTAAAAAATAGTTATAATTTTGAATTGCTAGAAGATTTATTAGAAAAACTAGATACTAATAAA
>CAYJJT010000065.1:2264-5945 GCA_964370575.1 uncultured Muribaculaceae bacterium
ATTTGATGAATATCAAAATACCATTAATAGTTTAGAAAATGTAATAAAAAAATATAAACAATTAAATATTTATATTTGTAGTTTCCATAACAAACTATTAAAACAGTATAAAGAAAAATTCCCTAGGAATAAATATGGATTGATAGTAGGTTTATTTTTAAACGATAAATATTTAAATAATGATTTTGAATATTTAGTTACAACTGATGATTATGCTGATAAATGGTCTAATAAAAAAGAAACTTTCTATTTTGGTTTTAATATTTATGGCAAACTAGATAAAATAGATACAAAAAATAAAAATGTTTATATAATATGTGATGATTACAAAAAAATTAGTAAAAACCACCATTAATAATTTTAGTAGCTTCACTTATAATTAAAGCCTTAGAATCGACTTCTTTTATAAATTCAATTAATAAATTAGCTTTTTTTCTAGTAGTGATTAAATAATAAATATATTTGTCACTTTCAATACCGTTAGTTTTAATTACTGTTAATCCAATATTAATGCTTCTAACATATTCACTAATATCTTTTTCATTAATTACCATTATTAAATTGTCACCCATTGCTAAAAAATTTTCAATATAACTACCAACTATTGAACCTACAGTAGAACCAATTATAAAAGCCAACACTTTAAATGGATCATCAGTAAAACCTTGAATAACAAATCCTGTTACACCAATCCAAATGGTACTTATAATTAATTGTAATAGAGCTCCTAATTTATGCATACCAGCAGTTAATAATATAAATCTTAATGTGCCAAGAGCATTTTCTAATATCTTCAATATAAATATAATTAAATAAACCATCATATCACCTAATTAATATTGTACGTTATTTTAAAAAAAATACAGATACTTATTGTAAAAAGAGATATAGAATGTTATTATTTAAGTAGTAAAACAACTTGCTGAGTTCTATTTGATATTATGGAGGAGAATGAAATGGAAAATATGAATAATAATTATGATTTCTTAGACTTATTAGCAGCAGCCCATGAATTAAGTGAAGAAGGATATGTATCAGTTGATGCAGTTCATCCTTACTACTTTAACAAAGAATTTGATTATCAACAATATTTAGAATTTATAAGCAATACTGAAGAAGAAATGATTGGTGATCCAATCATGAATATATTTCAACAAAATTTTGAATTTCATGAAGAAGAAAAAAATATGGCTAAAATAATATTTAGAAATATTATTGTAAAAAAATCTTCTGATGGTGAATTTGAATTATCAAATGAACAATTTGAAGTGTTAAATAATTTAGGAGGCTGCTTTAATGGTTTTTATGAGGCTTATAATGAAAAATCGTTAGAAGAAGTTGTGAAATCCGATAATGAAGCACATAATAGAATTATGGATAAATATTATAAAATATTAAATAATAGTGTAAAAACAAGATAATTTTAGTTCTTGTTTTTTTCTTACATAATTTCACATAATAATATTAGCACTCAATAGTTGACATTGCTAAAACAATGTAATATACTGTTATTAGCACAGTAAGTGTATAAGTGCTAAAGTGGGTGATTAAATGATCAACAATAGGCAAAAAGAAATATTTAAATTGATAGTTGAAGAGTATATTAAAACTGCTAAACCAATAAGTAGTAAATCACTATCAGAAATATTATTACTTAGTAGTGCTACAATTAGAAATGAAATGAGTTATTTAGAAGATATTAATTTCTTAGAAAAAACTCATACTTCTAGTGGTAGAATACCAAGTGAGATTGGTTATAGGTATTATGTAGATAATATTATGAGTCCTAGTGAACTTGAAACTAATGACATGAAAAGATTGGAAACAATTTTTAATAATCATAGTTTAGCAATTAGTGATACAATTAAAATGTCAATTGAATTAGTAGCTGAAATTACTAATTTAACGGCTATTACACTGGGAGGTAAGTCTAGTTCTAATTTAGTTGTTAAAGTAATGGTTGAAAAAATTACTGATCGTGATATGATCGCAATAGTTATTACTGATAAGGGTCATGTTGAACACCAAAATATCCATTTTGATATTAGTGTTGATTTTAATGAAGTTATTAAGACAGTTGAAATTATAAATAAGTTAATAACTGGTACACCAATTGATAGAGTCAATGAAAAATTAGAATTTAGTGTTAAACCAATAATAAATGATGCGGTTAGACAGCACGAAGTGTTATATAATGCTTTTTATAATGCATTTAGTGATTTCTCTGCTTCCAGTGAAGTAAGGGTTAAAAATACTAGTAATATCTTAAAACAACCAGAATTTAATGACGCTAATAAAATTCGTGATATTGTAGAAAAGTTTGATGATAAAGATATGATTAATTCTATTAAAGAAGATGAAAATGGAATTAATATATATATTGGTAGTGAAACAGAATTTGATGATGATGTTAGTATAGTTAAAACTAAATATAACATTAATGGTCAAGAAGGAACAATTGCTTTAATAGGTCCTAAAAGAATGGAATATTCTAAAGTGAAAAGTTTACTTGAATATATAGTAAATAATATAAAGAGGTGATAAAATGGAAAAAGATAAATGTAACTGTAGTAATGTAGATAATACATGTGCTTGTGCAGAAGAAAATAATTGTGGATGCATGAGTAATTGCGATTGTGGCGATGAATGTAATTGTACACAAGAAAATAATTGTGGATGCATGAGTAATTGTGAATGTGATAACGAATGTGAATGCAATAATGATGACAAGTGCAGTGAAGATTGTCACTGTGAAAAAGATATAAAGAAAGAAAAGAAAAAGTTATTTAAAAAGGCAGATAAACTTGATCAGAAAATTAAAGAGTTAGAGTCATTAATTAAAGAACATGAAGATAAAGAATTACGTATAATGGCTGAATTTGTAAATTTTAAAAAACGTCGTGAAGATGAGGTTAGTAAAATGCTGAAATTTGCTAATGAAGATATTGTGAAAGAATTACTACCAGTAATAGATAATTTTAATAGAGCACTAGAAGTTAATAGTGATGATGATAAAATTACTAATTTCTTGGCAGGATTTAAAATGATTAATGATAATTTAGTTAATACATTAAATAAATATGGAGTAGAAGAAATAGACGCTCTTAACAAAGAATTTGATCCTCAAATTCACCAAGCAGTTTTGACTGAAGAAGTTGATGGAGTAGATTCTAATATAGTAGTAGAGGTATTACAAAAAGGATATAAATTAAAAGATAAGGTCATAAGACCTACAATGGTTAAAGTTAGCCAGTAATTTGAAAGGAATGATAAATATGAGTAAAGTAATAGGAATAGATTTAGGAACAACTAATAGTTGTGTAAGTGTACTTGAAGGTGGTACACCAACTGTAATCGCAAATAAAGAAGGAAATAGAACTACGCCTTCAGTAGTAGCATTTAAAGGAGAAGACATTATTGTTGGACTTGCTGCTAAAAACCAAATGGTAACAAACAAAAATACAATAGCAAGTATTAAAAGACATATGGGTACTGCACATAAAGAAGAAGTTAATGGTAAAAAATATACACCAGAAGAAATAAGTGCAATGATATTAAGTGATCTTAAAAAAACAGCTGAAGAATATTTAGGAGAAAAAGTAACTAAGGCAGTAATTACTGTACCTGCTTATTTTAATGATGCTGAGCGTCAAGCTACTAAAAATGCTGGTAAAATTGCTG
>CAYJJT010000066.1:0-5837 GCA_964370575.1 uncultured Muribaculaceae bacterium
CTAGCGTAATGCCCTGTTGCTACATAATCACAATCAAATTTCAATGCTTCTTTTATAAACATATCAAATTTAATATATTTATTACACATAATATCAGGATTAGGAGTACGTCCTAATTTAAGTTCATCTAAAAAATATGTAAAAACATAATCCCAATATTCTTTTACAAAATCAACTCTATGTAAAGGTATATCTAATTTTTTACAAACTTTTAAAGCATCCATATAGTCTTGTTCTTGAGTACATACTTCACCACTATTTAATTCTTTATTTCCATTAATAACATTATTAACTAAACTATCCCAATTACGCATAAATAATCCGATCACTTCATATCCTGCTTCTTTCAATAATATAGCCGCTACACTACTATCTACTCCCCCACTAATTCCAACAACTACTTTTTTCATAATACGCCTCTACTTAACTTCTAGTATTATACTATAGATTATAAAAAAATTAAAGTTAACTTATCAACTTTAATATATTTGGAGTTAAGAATACTTCTAGTAAACTAGAAATAAATATTCCTATTATACTAACTAGTAATACTTTTATATATTTTTTCATTGTGATTTTAAAATCTATTGATTCTTTTTTTATAATAGCACGGCCTATTTTAAGAGAAAATCTAGTAGAATGTGTTAGGAGTAATATATAAATTAAAACATTGATTAAATGGGTAGGAAACACGTAAAATAAGCTAAACAATAGACCATTAACTTTTAATTTATAAAATATAGATGCAATACTAAATCCTAATATAAAAGCTTTCGAAAAATACATGATAATCATTATTGGCAGTCCAATTACAGATATTCCGAGAAACCATATAACTAACACATATATAAGATTTGCTACAAATGTATTAATAAAAGCGGGCAAATAGTTTAAGTTATCACTATTTACTGTTTCAATGAAATTTTCTATCGATTTAATAACTATATCTTTATCATTGGTATTTAATAAAACTAAAAATAAAGAACCTACAATTATCCCAATTATAAATAAAGTAATTAAAAATGTAATTAATTTATTATTTTTACTAACTTGTCCACTAATTTTTCTATGCTTCATATATTATCACCTATCTAATAATATGAAATAATTATTAACATATTCCATTAATATAAAAAATTTAGTATAATTAATATGAGGTGAATTATGAGTAATAATAATCAAAAGAAAAAGAAGAAAAAAAAGTTTAAAATTAAAAGTCATCAAGTAATAGCTGTAATATTATTAATCATGGCTTTATTATCATTTGCATCTACAGCAATGATGTATTTTCCTGCATAATAAAAACGGTATTAACCGTTCTTTTTTTATCTATAAATTGTTTTCTTTACTACAATTCCATTTTTTTTACTTAATTCTTTATCTAAATAAGTGTAATAAGTTCCAGGAGTAATAATACCATTAATATTTAAAATATCGTTATTATTTGACTTTAAGATAGTATCAACAAACATAGCACAGTTAGTAGTAAAATTAAAATACGTTTTAAATTTACTTTTATTAAATTTATAAAAAATCGCTTTAGTATTATTATATAAAATATAAGCATAATAATTTTTATTATAATCTTTAGGCAACTTCCAACTATAAGTTATAGTTTCAATTTCATTTAATTTATTGCATATATTATTATACTCTTTAGCATTCAATTTAATTTCATATTCTACAATAGTTTTATTATTATTTTTAATACAAAAATCAATATATTTACTTTTATCTTTAACTTTAAATAAAATACCATCTCCAACAGTATTAAATAATTTACGAGATGAACTATCATAATTTCCGTAACTAATTACTTCATTATTAAAATATATATCTAAGTGTCCAACCGAATCAAATCCACTATCCCTTAAATGGACTAAAATATTTATTTTATAATCATCACTATAATTAGTTCTTTTATATTTGCTAGTAGAATTTAGTTCCAGCTGCTCATTTATCTTCTTAAGAACAAATAAAGGTATTACCGCAGTAATTATAGCGGGAGGAGTAATTCTAATTTTTCTTTTATATTTATTTTTAATTCGATTAGGTATTATTATTTTTAATGCATCATTAATGTTTCCTATACCTAAAAAAATAAAATAAACGGATAATACAAATAATACAAAATCAAAATTTGCGATTGGAGTAAAAATTATAAATATTCCAAATATTAATAAAAATATAATTTCGACTAATAATCTAAATATATATATATCATTAATCATCAATAGAATAGTGTGTACTAATTTAATTATACCTTGTAATATAAAGTAACTACCTACCATAATTGAAACAATTATTAGTGAAGTATTTGGAATAAATAGTAATAGTAAGCTAAATACTATTCCAAGAGAAGTTCTAAATGTATTTACTTCACTATTTTTATCAAATAAAATGGAATATATATTCTTGAATTCACTTAATAATAAACTAGCTCCAATTATAAAGCCAGCTAATATATATATTTTTTCTTTAAAAATTAGTTGAATTATTCCTAAAATTAAAAGAGCTAAACCAATTATAAAGTAATTAATAAAATTAATTTTACGATCTAATACCATATTTTCACCACATCTTTATTATACATCAATAATCAAAAAAAAAGAAATATATTAACTATATTTCTATCAATTCATAATTAATCTCTCCTAAACCAATTTCATCAGCATATTTAAGAGTTATTTCTCCAGAACTAAAATCTTCACTAGAAGTCATTTTTTTGAATAAATCATAAGTAGCACTATCAATACTAACTGGATCCGTACTAATGAATACACCTATATTAGGAGCTACAGGTTTCATACTTACACCATGACAATCACACTCTTTAGTTATATCAAAAGCATATTGAATATAAATATTATTTTTTCCTCTAGTTGCTGCATATGCATATTCTGCTAATTTTTCATGAAAATTACTTACTTCCCAATTGTTAGTTATAGCTCCTACCGGACAAACAGTTGTACATGAAGCACATCCGACACACTTAGAATCAATAACAGCTTTACCTTCAATTAAACTAATAGCATCTACCGGACATTTTCGAACACATTTCCCACAACTAATACATTTTTCTTTATTAATAATTGGTACACTTTGTGAATGTTGATGTAGTTTACCACCACGTGATGCAAACCCCATTGCTAATTGTTTGATTGCCCCACCAAAACCAGCCATTCCATGTCCTTTAAAATGTGAAACAACTATAAAATTTTCATAATCTTTAAACTTATAACCAATTTTACAACTTTTAAAATTTTTCAAATTCACTTCAACTTCATTATACATATTTTCATCTTCACCATCAGCTATAACAATATCTAAATCAGTAAATCCATGTTCTAATGCTGTATTAATATGATTCTTAGTTAAAGTTCTACTTCCTTTATATAATACATTAGTTTCAATATAGCAACTATCTATATCATTATCCTTTAAATATTTTTTAATTCCATTAAAATAAATTGGTTTAATAAAAGTAGTATTACCTTTTTCTCCAAAATGAACTTTAATAGGTACTTTTTTTGTTAGCTGTAATTTCTCATCATCTATTATTTTTGTTAATAGATTATAAACAACTTCATTAATGTTAGAATCTAAATTATTTAATTTTTTAAAATAAACTTTACTCATTATCATTCCCCCTATTATTAGTATAGCATAAAAAAAAGAGATTTATTAATCTCTTATTTACAAGTAAAGTTTTCTGCTTCTAAATCAGCTTTCATTTCTTCGTATGAAGTATCTTCATAATTCAAATCACTTAAAGTATCTGCATCTGCTTTTTCCATATCAATTCCAATAGTTAAAGTAATCTTAGTACCATCTTGAGTAGCTTTACAAGTTAATCCTTCAGTACCTTCACTTTCAGCACATAAACTTTCTAAATCAGATTCAGACATTTCCATACCAAAATCTAAAATAGTTTCCATTGTAAATTTAGTAATTTTATCATCTTTATATTCTGATACAACTTTAGCACTACTATTAGCGTCTTCATCAACTAAAGAACAAGTTAATGTTTGTGTATTCCCACATCCAGTTAAAACTAATAGAGCTGTCCCTACTACTAATATTTTTTTCATATTAAACATAATATACCTCCTTACTAATAAGTTATCCTTATCACATCAATTATATCATATTTATCTACTAAATAAAAAGGGAAAATTCAATTTTATTCACAAGTATAACCGATATTTTCAAAATCTTTTTTAACCGCTTCATAAGTATTATCTTCATAATTAATTTCAGATAAAATAGCTTCACTAGCTTTAGTCAAATCAATATCATATTCAAGAACTATATTAGTTCCATTACTAGTAGCATTACAAGTTACACCTTCATCACTAATTGTATTCTCACACATACTAGTTAATTGCTCTTCAGTAGGTTCCAAACCAACATCTATAGTTGTATTAGTATTAAGATTAGTTAATTGATCTTCATTAAATTTAGCTTCTACAATTGCAGTAGTCCCCGCTTCACTATCTTCATTTTTACAAGTTAAACTCGTATCATTACTACCACATCCAGTTAAAACTAACAATAGTGTACCAGCCATTAATATTTTTTTCATATTATTCATGTTTTTCTCCTCTTAATAAATTATCCTTATCATTAGTATTATATCACATCATAAATTAATCATGAATATTTTTTTGAATTTTCATTAGTAAAAAACTCATTATAATTTAAATGATAACGCTCTTTATTTAACATATCCGCTATTTCTAATTCGTTATTATCTCTTATAATTTTCATTGAAATAAACTTACTAAACCCTTTTAAATCTATATTAGAAATCATACAAGCATATCTTAGAATAGCTTGTGGCTCATTTTTTGTATATAATTTACATTCATTATTATTTATAATTTCTTTAGTAATAGTTAAAGAAAGAATTTTTTTAAAATTTAATATTTTACTTTCATTTAAAGTATCAATATTATTATCTAGCATATTAGTTATCCACCACTCAACTGCTAGTGATATTATTTCAATATTTTCTTCTAAAACATTTAATACCTCTAAAGTATTGTCATAGGCACTTTCCATATTTTTTCTCATAATATCAATCATTTTAATGTATTCATCATTCATACAACCACCTCCTATAATTATGCTCATCTACTTCTTGATTTAAAAGCCGATTCAATGTCATTCATTTCATATTCTGTCAATCCAAATTCAGGATCACATAATATTAAATGTTCTTTTAATTTACTAAACGGGTTATCTTCATCATCTATTATTAAAAATTTATTATTATAATTATTATCTTCTAACCAAGCTTTAATTTCATCTTCTCTAGTTCCAGTGTCTAACATAGGTGTATTACCTAGTATATTAATATTAGCATTTAAACCACTATTATATAAAATATCACTACAATTAAAACTAAATTTTTTTTCTTTATCAATATATCTCCATGAAGATGTAATAACAATACTATAATTTACTTCATCATGAAGTTCGTTTAAATATTTGATAGCATCTATATTATTTAAACATCCATCACTTGGATAGTTAATATCCCAAGATTCATTATTTTGAATAAAAATATTTAATACTCCATCAAAATCTAAAAATATTATATTTTCAACATTCTCCATCAAGTAACCTCCAAAAATCTTATTTATAGTATAATATAAAACTACATTTTTATCAAATCTATTATAGAAAAAAAAGAAGAGACTAACTCTCTCCTTCTTCTAACATATTAGTAATAAATATCCCATATCCGTTAGTTGGATTATCAACTATTACGTGTGTTACTGCACCGATTATTTTATTATTTTGAATTATAGGTGATCCACTCATACCTTGGA
>CAYJJT010000067.1:0-651 GCA_964370575.1 uncultured Muribaculaceae bacterium
ATTTATTATTATTAAATATACCTTTGTTGATAAGTTTTGTAACAGGTCGTAAAATTATTAGTATTGTTATGTCTTTAATAATTATAACTAGTAATTATGTGTATTTAGATTATAATATTGTATTAGGGAGTTTAGAATATATATTTTATTATTTTTTAGTATACAGTTTATTAAAAAAACAAAAGGAAGATAAGAAAATAATTATTTTCTTAATATCAAAAATTTTAATTACTTTATTAATTCATATGTATATTTATTATTTGGGAAGTGGAATATATAATTATTGTATTGTTCTTATCTCTACAGCTTTATTTATATATTACTTGAGAGATAGTGCTAATAATATAATTAGATTACATATGCAAATAAAAGAAATAGAAAATGAGGCACAAATAAAAAATAGTTTATTTAAAATTACTCATGAAATAAAAAATCCTATTGCAGTATGTAAAGGTTATTTAGATATGTTTGATGTTGATAGTACAGATCATTCAACAAGGTATGTTCCTATTTTAAAAGAAGAAATAGAAAAAACTTTGATGTTACTGCAAGACTTTTTACAGATGACTAATATAAAAATAAATAGTGATATAATTGATGTTAATATGTTACTTGAGGAAGTAGCAGATAACTATAAGATGTTACTTAAAT
>CAYJJT010000067.1:661-5759 GCA_964370575.1 uncultured Muribaculaceae bacterium
TAAATCATATAATATAAAATTTGAAAACAATATAATTGATGATGAAGTTTATATCGATGGAGATTATAATAGACTTATGCAAGTGTTTTTAAATATAGTTAAAAATAGTATTGAAGCTATTGGTAGTAACGGAGTAATTAAAATAGATACAAAATTAGATAAAAAGTATATTTATGTTAATATAAAAGATAATGGTAGTGGTATATCCGAAGAAGATTTAGAGAAAATAAAACAACCATTTTATACAACGAAGAAAAATGGAACTGGACTTGGAGTATCATTAGCTCATGAGATTATTAAATCACATGGAGGAATTATAAAATATACTTCTAGTAAAAATGAAGGGACAAATGTATTTATAAAATTAAAACTATATAAAATATAAAAAAGAAGATAAATATTATCTTCTTTTTTTATTTAGCATTATTCTTAACTATTTCTTTTTTTACTGCTTCTTTTTTTATATCCATAATAACTGGTAAAATAATCGGTTTTCTACCTGTTTTATTATAAATATGATTAGCAAGAACAGTAGTAACTTCATTCTTGATATCTGTAAAATTGAATGTAGTTTTAAGTTTATTATTAATAGTACCAGCACATATACGCTCTAATTCTTTTAATAATGCGATATTATCATTTACTAAGACAAATCCTCTTGTAGTAACATTAGGTTTAACTAATAACTTTTTAGTATTAACATCTAAATTAATAATTACAGTTACAATTCCATCATTAGCCATTACTTTTCTATCTTTCATAACGGCATTTCCAATATCACCAATACGTTTACCATCAACATAAACATCACCAGCAGGTATTATACCTTTACGAGTAATTTTACCTTTATACATACTTAGAACATCTCCGTTACCAAGTACAAATGTATTTTCTTTAGGTATATCACATAGATGTGCAATATCAGCATGCTTTTTAAGCATTCTATATTCACCATGGAATGGCATAAAATATTTTGGTTTCATTAAACGCATCATAAGTTTTAATTCTTCTTCACTAGCGTGGCCAGATGTATGAATATTACTTAATGATGTATTAGTAAATACTTCAACACCTTTTAAATATAATCTATTAATAGTTCTACTAATACTTAAAGCATTTCCAGGTATTGGACTAGAAGAGAATATAACTACGTCATTATCTCTAAGTTTAATTTGTCTATGAGTCCCTTGCGCTATTCTAGATAGTGCAGCAAGTGGTTCACCCTGTGATCCTGTACATAATAAACATACTTGATCATCAGGTAACTTATTTGCTTCTTCAGGAGTAATAAATAAATCTTTATTTTTAATATATCCACCTTGAATAGATATATCTATATTAGTGTCCATACTTCTACCAAAAGTTGCTATTTTACGACCATTTTTTTTACATGTTTCAACAATGTGTTTTAAACGATAAATATTACTTGCAAAAGTAGCAACAATAATTCTGCCTTTATATCTAGAGAATATATCTCCTAGTGCAGTATCTACTTTTGATTCACTAATACTCATACCTTCGTTTAAGGCATTTGTAGAATCACTTAAAAGTAAAGTAACCCCACGTTCTCCAATACGAGCCATTTTATGGATATTAGCCATAGGACCGATAGGAGTTAAATCAAATTTAAAATCTCCAGTTGAAACGACAGTTCCATTTGGTGTAGTTATACAAAAACCATGAGAATCTGGAATAGAGTGAGTAGTTCTAAAGAACTCAACTATAATATTCTTAAATTTAACTTTAGTATTTTCTTCATATACTACAATATTTTTAAAGTTAATATTTCTCTCAGTTAATTTTTTATTAATCAACCCAACTGCTTGGTTAGGTGCATAAATAATTGGGATATTTACTGTGTTAAGTAAAAATGGTATCCCTCCAATATGATCTTCATGTCCGTGTGTTATAAATAATGCTTTTATTTTCTTTTCGTTTTTCTTTAAATATGTATAATCAGGTATAACATAATCAATACCAAGTAAATCATTACCAGGGAATATTACTCCCGCATCAGTAATAATAATTTCGTTGTCATGCTCTACACAATACATATTCTTACCAACTTCTCCAAGACCACCTAACGCGTAGATCTTAGTTTCCACTAGTTTGTCATTATTGTTAAAAATTTTCATGTTCTTCCTTTCTTTTTAATTGTTTTACTAGTTAATAAATATATCTTTTATAAGATACCCGATTCATATAATATTATTAATAATTAAAAGATATTTTATTAAACTTTTTGTTTTCATAAAATCAACTATTTAATTATAAACTTTTTTTTGTTTTTTGTCTAGTGTACTAGTAATTTATATCAAATTTTGATAAAATAAATGTATTGATAATTGGAGATAGCATATGGGATTGTTTGATAAATTTAAAAATATTTTAAGTAAAAAAGAAGAAATTAAAGATGTAGATAAATACAGTGAAGGTTTAGAAAAAACTAGACATGAATTTACAAGTAAACTTAATTTATTAACTATGAAATATAATAAAATAAATGAGGAATATTTTGAAGAATTAGAAGAAATTTTAATTATGGCAGATATAGGTGTTAATACAGTTATGGACTTTGTTGATAGGTTGAAAAAACGTGTTAAGCGTGAAAATATAACTACTAGTGATAAATTAAAAGAAATTATTGTCGATGAAATGTTTATTATATATGTTAATGGACAAATTATAGAAAATAAAATTAATTATAATAAGTCAGGACCAACAGTAGTATTATTTGTTGGAGTAAACGGTGTAGGTAAGACTACAACTATTGGTAAATTTGCAAATAATTTAAAAAACAAAGGTAAAAAAGTATTGTTGGTAGCAGGGGATACATTTCGTGCCGGTGCTATAGAGCAGTTAAATGAATGGGCTAATAGAACTAATGTAGATGTTGTAATGAGTGAAAATACAGATCCTTCTAGTGTAATATATGATGGTATTGATAAAGGGATTAATGAAAATTACGATGTTATACTAGTAGATACTGCTGGTAGATTACAAAATAAAACTAATTTAATGAATGAACTAGATAAAATGAATAAAGTAATAGGTAAACTTATCCCTAATGCTCCGCATGAGACATTATTAGTAATAGATGCTACAACAGGACAAAATGGAATAAGTCAGGCTAAAAGTTTTAAAGAGATAACTAATATTACTGGTATTGTTCTTACAAAGTTAGATGGTACAGCTAAAGGTGGTATTGTTTTAGCAATTAAAGAAAGCGTAGATATACCTGTTAAGTATATAGGCCTTGGTGAGGGAAAAGATGATTTGAAAGTCTTTGACATTGAGAAATATATATACGGTTTATTTAAAGATATGTAGGTGATTAAATGGATAATAGAGTATATTTAAGTACTTTATATGATTATTATAAAGAGTTACTTACTGAAAAACAAAGAATGTATTTTGAAGATTATTATTTTGAAAATTTAACTTTAAGTGAAATTGCAGAGAATAATACTGTAAGTAGAAATGCAATTCATAAACAAATAAAAGAAGTAGAAGAAAAAATAAATTTTTATGAGGAAAAGTTAGAACTTTATAAAAAAAGTAAGGTTATAGCTAGATTGATTGAAGATTTAGAAAAAAATAAAAGGGATAAAATATTAGAAATAATATAAATAAGGAGAGTGTGATATTATGTTTGGAGAAATCATTTATATTAGTGATACAACTGCACATATAGCAATACCAACTGGAACTCCGGTTGCAACAAATTTAATGAATATGCAAGTTATATTTGAAGCTGAAAATAAAAAAATACTTGGTGAAGTAGAAGATATAAGTAAAGAAGTGATTAAAGTTCACTTTTTAGGAGAAGTAGTTCATGGAAAATTCATTGGTGGGGTAATTAGAAAACCGACTTTAAAGGCAAATATTAGAATTATCACAAGTGAAGAATTAAGAATGATAGCTGGTCAAGATGATGATAATAGTATGATGCTAGGTCATATACCTTTATATGATGACTTTCCTATCTATGTAAATGTAAACGATTTATTTTCTAATCATATGGCTATATTCGGAAATACAGGAAGCGGTAAGTCATGTGGTGTTGCTAGATTACTTCAAAATGTATTTCATAATGAAAAAGTTCAACCATTTAGGTCTAATTTCTTTATTTTTGATGCATACGGAGAGTATCATAATGCATTTATGAAAGTAAATGAAATTAATCCAAATTATAATTTTAAATTTTATACAACAAATACTAAAGATAATGCAGGTGGAGAGATATTAAGAATACCGCCATGGTTAATGGATGTTGATGATTATGCTTTATTATTAGGAGCAGAAACGCATTCACAATTACCAATAATTGAGAGAATGCTAAAATTAACAGCTATTTTTTCTGAAGAAAATAGTGAAGCTATTAATTATAAAAATCATTTAATAGCAAAAGCAGTTATGATGATTATTTATTCTAATCAAACAGCTGTAAGTAAAAGAAATGATATTTTCTCAGTACTAGCAACTTGTTCAACACGAGAATTTAATTTAGAAGCTGATGTTCAAGGAGTAGGTTATTCTAGAAAATTTAGGGAATGTTTTATTGTAGATAGAACAGGAGACTTTGTTGAAAGTGTACTGATTACTGAATATATATCTAAATTTATAAATGAAGATTTAGATAAATATGAATCATATGAAAAAAATAGATATACTCTTGAAGATGTAGAAAAAGCATTGAACTTTACATTAATTAGTGAGGGTCTTTTAAGAAATGAAAAGTCATATAATGAGGCTATTACTCTAAAAGTTAGATTACATGCTTTAGTAATTGGTGAAAATGCTAAATATTTAGATTATCCAATATATATTACTGAAGAAAATTATATCGCAACATTAGTTGGAAAAGATGGACGAAAAGCACAAATAGTTAACTTTAATTTAGAAGATGTAGATGATAGTTTTGCTAAAGTAGTTACTAAAGTTTATACAAAAATGTTATTTCATTTTACAAAAGGGTTAAAACAAAGAGCAACTATTCCTTTTCATATCTTCCTAGAAGAAGCGCATAGATACGTACAAAATGATAATGATAAATATTTACTTGGATATAATATATTTGAACGTGTTGCTAAAGAGG
>CAYJJT010000068.1:0-5653 GCA_964370575.1 uncultured Muribaculaceae bacterium
TTGGTGAAAGTAATGATAAACATTATATTGTTATGGAATATATAAAAGGGCAAACTCTAAAATCTTTAATTAAAAGAAGAGGAGCACTAACTATTAGTGAAGTAATAGATATTATGCTTCAATTAACTAGTGGGATAGCTCATGCACATGAAAGTTATATAATTCATCGTGATATAAAACCACAAAATATTTTAATTTTAGAAGATGGTACAGTTAAGATTACTGATTTTGGTATTGCCACTGCTTTAGGAGCTACAGAGCTTACTCAAACTAATTCTGTAATGGGAAGTGTACACTATTTACCGCCTGAACAAGCTAATGGAGCAGATGTAACTATTAAAAGCGATATATATTCATTAGGTATATTAATGTATGAGTTAATTACAGGTAAACTACCATTTAAAGGTGAAAACGCAGTTGAAATTGCTATTAAACAAATGCGTGATTCTATTCCTAGTGTAATTGATATAAATGAATCATTACCACAAAGTTTTGAAAATATAATTTTAAAAGCTTGTGCCAAAAATCCTAAAAACAGATACAACAGTGCATTAGAAATGCATGAAGATATTAAAACTTGTTTAGATAAAGAAAGAAGTCGTGAACCAAAACTTATTTATCAATATTCAGAGAGTGAAACTGAAAAGCCTAAAAAAGTTAGAAGAAGTGATGTAAACAACAAGTTAAGAGAAGATAATGAAGATAAAAAAAATAATAAAAAAATATTAATATTTAGTATTATTGCAGCTGTATTATTACTAGGTGTAATATCATTTGTAT
Organism: uncultured Muribaculaceae bacterium; assembly: GCA_964370575.1. GTDB lineage: Bacteria > Bacillota_I > Bacilli_A > RF39 > UBA660 > MGBC107952. The sequence continues at coordinate 781 of CAYJJT010000068.1, forward strand.
TTTTATTACCAATGTTTTCTGGTCCTAAAGAAGTTATAATGCCTGACTTAGTTGAAAAAAGTGAAAATTCTGCCAGAAATGAGCTAGAGGAATTAGGGTTGGAAGTAAAAATTAGTGAGAAAGCTAGTGATACTATTGAAGAAGGACATGTAATTAGTACAGATCCTAAAGCTAAAAGTAAAATTAAAGAAGGTAATACGGTAGAGTTAGTTATTTCAACAGGATTAGAAACTTTTGAAGTAGATAGTTATGTTGATAAACAATTTGAAATAGCAAAAACTTTACTGGAAGAGAAAGGTATTATTGTTGAGAGTGAAGTAGAAGAAGTATCTAGTAGTGAAAATATTGCTGAAGGTACAATTTTAGCTCAATTTAAAGGAAGTGGTACTTACCATGAACTTGAGGTTGGAACAGAATTAAAAGCTGGAGATACAGTAACATTTTTAATAGCTCAAAATTATACTGAATATCCTGACTTTGTGAATGATAACTATACACTAGATAAAGTTGAAGCGTTTGCAGCAGAATATAAATTAACATTAGATATAGTTTATGAAGAAACAGAAGCATTTTTACCTAACTATATTATTAGTCAAAGTAGAACTGCAGGAAGCAAAGTTGTAACTGGAGCTACTTTAAAAGTTGTAGTTTCTAAAGAGTTAGAAAAAGCACCTGCTGAAACAGGACCTAGTGTTGATGATACTACTGTTACAGATCCAACTACTGATAGTAATACTGATTCTGGAGCAACTGAATAGTGATAGGACGTATTATAAAGTTAATTAGTAATGATTATACAGTTTTAGTAGATAATGTTACCTATGTATGTAAAGCAAGAGGGAAATTTAGAAATAAAAATATATCTCCTAAAGTAGGAGATATAGTTAAAATAGATCAAGAAAATAACTATATATTGTCACTTGAAAAAAGAAAAAATGAATTAATTAGACCTCTAGTAAGTAATGTTGATCAAGTTATAATTATTACTAGTGTAAAACATCCGGATTTTTCAACTAATTTATTAGATAAATTGTTAACTATTGTTGAATATAACAATATGAAACCTATAATTTGTTTTACAAAAATGGATTTACTTTCAGAAAAAGAAAAAATAATTATTATGGAATATTTTAATTATTATCAAACGATTGGATATGAAGTTTATTTAAGTACTGAATTAGATAAATTAAAAGCTATTTTTAAGAATAAAATCACTGTTTTTACAGGGCAAACAGGTGCTGGTAAATCAACGCTATTAAATAGTTTAGATAGTAATTTAAATATAAAAACTAATGAAATATCAATGGCTTTAGGACGTGGTAAACATACGACACGTCATGTTGAATTAATAAACTTATTTGATGGTTTAGTTGCAGATACACCAGGATTTTCTGATATAAGTTTTCATGGGATGAGTAAATTAGATATAAGAGATAATTTTAGAGATTTTAATAATTATCGAGATATGTGTAAATATAAAGATTGTCTTCATGATAAGGAAGACCAATGTCATATAAAGGAACTTGTTGAAAATGGAACGATATTAAAAGATAGACATGAAAATTATATTAAATTTATAAATAGTATAGAAGATAAAAAATATTAGAGGTGATCATATGAAAATATCAACATCAATGTTGAGTATTGAAAATAATTTTGAATATCATATGAATGAATTAAATAATAGTAAAAGTGATTATTTTCATTTAGATGTTATGGATGGTAACTTTGTTTTAAATAACTCGATTATAAAGATGGATGAATTATTAAAATTTAATTCTAAACCAATAGATATTCATTTGATGGTAACAGATCCTAAGTATTACATTGATAAGTATAAAATATATAATCCTAAATTTATTACTATACATATAGAATTAGGCAATGTTAAAGAAATAATTAGTTATATAAAAGATTCTAATATAAAAGCAGGGATAGCGATAAATCCCGATACTAATCTAAATGAAATATATAATTATTTAGATGAAATAGATTTGATATTAGTTATGTCAGTAGAGCCTGGTATGGGTGGTCAAACTTTCATAAGTGATACTACAAAAAAAATTGATGACTTAATTAAATTGCGTCATGAAAAAAAATATAATTATTTAATTGAAGTTGATGGTGGTATTAATTCTAATACCATAAAATTAGTTGATGAAGTGGATATTGTTGTTAGTGGTTCATTTTTAACTAACGGTAACATTGACGATAATATTGTAAAGTTGAAAAACATATAGTGTAAACTATGTGTTTTTATTTACAATTGTATTGACTGTGATTATTTATTTAATGTAAACTTAAATTATGAATAAAAGGGTGATATAATGGCAAGAAAAAATATAAAAGTAAGTAATAATGGCACAATAGGTTATGATAAAAATATAATGGATTTATTAGATATTTTAGGACCACATTTTTACAATGGTATATTTGATATAAGAATAAATAACAATAATGAAACTTATAGTAATTATTCATTTGTTTCAAGTAATCCTAATGTTGATGCAGTAAATATTACCGTACCATCATATTTAGAAGAAAATAAAGCATTCAAAAGTGTTTGTAATACTGATATTGATTTATTAAATAAAGAATTAATCAATAAAACAATAAATAGTAATTTATATAACACTAATACATATGAGGTAGCAAAAACAAACGCTAAAACTTTGTAATTTATTAATAAAAAAGCATTATTGTTATAAAGCTTTTTTATTTGTCAAAAATATTAAAGCATGATATAATTATGATTGTTAATTAGAGGTGATATTATGAATAATCTTAAAGATGAAATTCAAAATAATTTTAAAAATTTAGTTAAATCTTCACGTAAGAAAACTAAAGTTTATTTACAAACAAATATACTATTTATGACATTTGTAGTAACAACAGTGTTGAATGCAATATTATTAAGAGCATTAACTGTTGGAAATACTTTTGACATATATCCTATTATAGGAGATTTATCAGTGGTTATAATCATTGGAGCTTTTGGTTATTTTATTAAACCAAAACATCAGTTCAAATATTTTTCAATTTGGGCGCTAGTATTTACAATTTTGTGTATTATGAACTCAATGTATTATACTAATTATTTATCATTTGCATCTCTATCCTTGTTAGAAACATCAGCTCAAATAGTAGATGTAGGTGACGCGTTAGTAGAAAATATAATGGAAATAAAAGACTTTGCTTATTTATGGCAAATTCTTGCGATATACTTAGTTAATAGATCATTAAAGAAAAAAGATTACTTTACTAAGGCAGCTAAAGTAGAAGTAGGAAAAGTAAGAGCATTAAATACTATGGTAGTAGGTTTAGTTATAATAGGTTTCTTTATTTCTACATTAAATAGTACTGACATTTCACGTTTAGGAAAACAATGGAATAGAGAATTTATTGTTATGAGATATGGTATTTTCACATATCAATTAAATGATATCGTTGCATCTATTAGACCTCAAATAAGTCCGTTATTCGGTTATGATGAGGCAAGTAAAGAATTTAGAGAATATTATGAAGTTAATTCTAACGAACCTGTAACTAATGATTACACAAATATATTTGCTGGAAAAAATGTTATTTATATTCATGCTGAAAGTATACAAAATTTCGTAATGGATTTAGAATTTAATGGACAAGAAGTAACTCCAACTTTAAATAGATTGGCAAGTGAAGGATTGCATTTTTCAAACTTCTATGCACAGGAGAGTGTTGGAACTTCTAGTGACAGTGAGTTTACAATAAATTCTTCATTAATGCCAGCTAGTAGTGGAACAGTATTTATTTCATATTGGGATAGAGATTTTCTTACTACTCAAGATTTACTTAAAGAAAAAGGTTATTATACATTCAGTATGCATGGAAATAATGGAAGTATGTGGAATCGTAATGTGGTTCATCCACAACTAGGATATGATCGTTTCTTTTCGTCAAAAGACTATGATATTGATGAAACTATCGGATTAGGTATTAGTGATGAATTATTTTTTGAACAATCTGTTCCATATATTAAAGAAATAAGTGAAACAGAACAAAATTTTATGGGAACAATGATTATGCTAACAAATCATACACCATGGAGTAATGATTTAGATAAATTGCCAGAATTTGATGTAACAATGAAATATGATCTAGTTGATGAGGAAACTGGAGCAGTCGAAACATTAACTGCACCTTATTTAGAAAATTCAACAATGGGAAATTATATAAGACATGTTAGTTATGCAGATAATGAACTTGGTGACTTCTTAGAACAATTAGATCAAGAAGGTATTTTAGATGATACTGTAATAGTAATATATGGTGATCATGATGCTAAATTAAAAAGTGAACAATACGATTTGTTATATAACTATGACCCGGTAACAGATTCAATTATTGATGAAGATGATCCAAACTATGTAGAAATGGATTTTTACGATTACGAATTAAATAGAGATGTTCCATTTATTATCTGGTCAAAAGATATGGTTGGAGATGATTTATTTGGTAAAGAAATAACTGAGGCAATGGGAATGTTAGATGTTCAACCAACGCTTGGAAATATGTTTGGATTTAATAATCAATATGCATTAGGAAACGATATATTTAGTATATCTGAAAATACAGTTATATTCCCGGATGGAAATTGGGTTACAAATAAAATGTATTATAATGGCCAAAAAGAAGAAGGAAAACCTTTAACTGAAGAACCGGTAAGTGTTGAATATATTGAAGAACGTAATAAACTTGCAGAAGAAGTATTAACTATTTCTGATTCAATTATAGTTTATGACCTAATTAAAAAAGTTAATGAAACTGAAGAAGTGATGAAAGAAATAAATGAGTAGGAGAATCATGAATAAAAAAAAGAATAAAAAAAACAAAT
>CAYJJT010000069.1:0-5479 GCA_964370575.1 uncultured Muribaculaceae bacterium
CAAATAAAAGACAAAAAAAGCTACTACAAAACAAATGTAGTAGCTTTTTTATTCTCAAAATACCTTTTATTAAAAATCAACAATTGGAATATGAGGATATAATACTTGCATATGTGGCACAACAATGTTACTCTTTCTTCCAGTGTTAATGACAGTTAGAAAGCCTTGTCTCTCTAAAACACTAAGGGCGTATTTTACTTCTTCTGAGTTTATTCTTGTGCCTTGTTGTATAGTACGCGACTCTATATACCCTTTATTCAAGGTGTCGATCTTCAAGTCTATATTAGTAAGATAGGTTATAATTTTAGATGCATTTTCTTCAGCTTGTAAACTAACAGGATTATATGCATAGTCGATATGTGGAATAATGTCATTACAAACTTCAATAGCAAGCATCATAGCCTCTGAAGTGATACTCTTCTTGCACTCATAATCTTCATAAAGAAGAATGTTTATAAATAAGGAAAAACGAACACAATAGCCGTGTAATTTGCGTAAGCAAGAATGACTGTTCAGGTGAGATCTTGGAATAATAGTATGCTTGAGATGGTGTTCATACTCTTTCACCAACTGTTCAGCTTCACTAGATACTGTAACCTTGTGACAAGTAGTTGAAGTAGACAGATGGTACTTACTAAGCAAGTTTTGTAGCTTTTCGCAAAAAAAATTGTAGTGAGAATAGTTTCTTTTGTATAGATCTTGATTTACGGATTGCTCAGAAAGTACAAAATCAAAGCATGGCAAAATTCTTGCAGCAGCACCCGTTTCACATAATCTAGTATTAGTGTATATTTTCTTTGCTATTAGGGGTTGCACCATTGCGAAAATAGAGCAAGTTGGAGAAGATAGATTCACCTTCCTTGTTCCGGATGAATAAACATAAGCTTCTTGGTTAAACATTTTATTAAAAAGTGACGGTTCAGGGTTTTTTAGTAACAACGCAAAGAATGCATCTGGTTCAGGTGTAATTACTCCTACTTGTTCATTATTATTCGTTAGATGATTACCTAGACCTGAAATAGTACAAGAATCCAATAAAATCGTATATTCTTTAATGAATTCATGATTCATATTTGAACCCTTTTGACAAATATCATTCAAAAATTCTTTCTTTTCTGCTTGGCTAAGCTGCTTATATGTTTTATATAATACTTTAAAGTCTTCCTCTTCAATTTTCTTTAATATCTTTTTTGCTTGCTGGCGAGATTTTGGATCTTTTATATAGTCTTTGTTAACATAGTTATAAAAAGTGTCGAAAGGCATTCTCAACTTGTTGATTATATTTGTTTTTTTAGTTCCTGGAAGCGAAAACACTCCGATATAGCACGCCGTTGTTTCTGTCCATGTGTCGTCTACATGAATCTTTACCTTATTTGATAGTGCAATAGCTATTTGAACAAAAATTCCAAGAAGAATTGTTAAATGTGAAAATGATGTGCCCTGAGCAATATCTTCAACTAAATTAGAGAAATGTTGATATTTCTTATAATTTACTGCAAGATTTGGTGTTAGATGTTTTGGGCAAGCTTTTTTATGAAGTTCAGCCTGTGCAAGAGTAACAGCATTTATTATAGCATTTTCATTGTTGATCTTTTCACTTTCTTTAAAAGCTCTATAAATGCGATTTCTTTCTTCAATTATTTTAATTGGATTAGGTTGCATATAAACAAATTCTGTTTGGTGATAATTACTACTTGAGCATTTGTTTATGGGTGCTTGAAAGCTTTGTGGATTTATTTGTCTGCCTGGGTGATAGTTGTAACTACTATCATCTGTTATATTTGTTTTTAATTTTTGCATTGGCCAATTTTGTTGATTGTTTTTTTCTAACTTATGCGTTAATTTGTCTTTTATTTCTGTAATATGCACAAGTTTAGATAAGTCGCTTTTATTATTAAACATATTTTCACCACCCCTAAATATTTTTACCACCGTCAATGGGCTAACCCATTGACGGTAAGATTATAACTATTTTAACTTTAATTTCTTTACTTTCAGCTTACTAGGTACAACAAACACTTCCATGTCAACTTCAATACTTTTAATTTTAGCAAGTTCTTCTTAGCCTTAAAAGGGATTCCTCCTAACGCAAAATCTACGCTAGGAAAATGTTGTTTTTTATTTTCCTGACCACCACCAACTTCAAGGCCATACTTCTCACTTAGTTCAGGGTTTCTTGTTAACGCTATCTCTGGAAAAACGTTGTGCCAAGAATCTATATGATCTAGATCTTCATCACTAACTAGAGTATCTAAAATTAAGGCAGGAAGGCCTATAATTGTATTATCACCAGGCTCTTCTTCACCTGGGAGCGGAAATAAATCTACAACTAACTCATTGTTAGATCTATCATTTTCTTCTGCTAAAATAACTTCATTATCTGACATAATATCACTTGCATCATCAATTAAGTTATTATTAATTCCATTGTCTTTACACATAGTTTTTTCCTGTTGATTTATAAAGTTGAAGTGAAATTTTTTCGCCATCGAACTCTACGTCGAAAAGCGTTGTTGTTTCTACATCTAAAAAGCCCGATAACTCAGCAATTGCCTTTATTGAAGTGCTAGCCTTAACTAGATCGAATCTCGTAGTAACTGGGGAAAAACTCCCCATATGGAGGCCTTTCAATAATGTTTTTGTGACATAGTCTTTGCCTATATCAACTTTATTGGCAATAGCGTTTTCAGAAAAACCTTGGCTATAGAGCATAATAATTTTATTATTAATTTCAATAAGCTCTGCAATTGTTTGTTTTTTCTTCCTTGCTTTCGAGTTGATTTTAGTAAGCTTAACTTCAGTAGAAACAAGGTTGGTAGACCTTTCTTGCTTATGTAAGTTTACATGTGTGCTAAGAATGCTATCGTTATTTACCATTTCTTCATTTGAAGAAGTATTAATGTCCAAATTTTGGGTAACCATGTGGCCTCCGTATAGTTTGTGGTTAAAGTTTTAAAAAATAAATGCTATCAGTTGAGAGCCTTTTTATTTGGCAACTGAAATCTTTACTTTTTCCGTATATGCAACGATATCGTCATAAAGATAGCGAACGGACTTGCCTATTTTTACATAGGGCAAGCCTTGATGCTTAAATCTTTCTTTTTGTAAAAAACTAGTCGATACGCGAAGCATGTTAGCAGTTTCTTTTTCTGTAAGTAACTTGCAACTTCTATTTAAAGATGTTATAGTCATAATTATCACCTCCTTTTGGGGAAATCGTGTTTATCAACACATCTTATGCTGAACATGTAACTGAATAAGGAAGCAAGAAAATAATTACAAAAAATATATTTTTTGTAATTTATTGAAATAAAAGAAGAAAATACTATTTTTATTATTTGCGAACTAGTTTGATTTTAAAATTGTAACTTGATTTATAAAATGTAACTAAAAATGTAAGTTGATTTTCTGTAATTAAATGAAAATCCCGCATAAATTAAATCACGTTTTTAGAAATATGATTTAATTTATGCGGGATTTTACGCTAAAATGATTTATTCTTACTATTTTAAAAAAGTAATATTTCTGTCTATGTAAGCAGATGGATTTTTGTAATATTCTTTCCATTTCTTTATGCCATTTGAAGAATCTTTAAATTCTTCACTACAAAGCTTTTGTGCTCTTAAAATAGCATCATGGATTGGTTTTAATTTGTTATATTTGTCAGAAGTATCTTTTGAGAAAAATTTGTCATATATTGCTTCATGTTTTATTTCTTCACTATATTTAGCTATAGCTACATTTAAAGCTCTTTTATCTATCTTTGACGTAACACAGTCAAGCTTATCTCTAAGAATTTTTATTAACTTTTCTTGTTTATTAAAAGGCTTCAAAGAAATATTCCATTGTTCTAAGTCAGTTATAGAAAAGAAAAAAATTGATTCTATTTCTTTCCATTTATTTTCATCATACGAGAAACTGTTTTTACTGAGTGGTGAAAATAATAAGCTAAAGTGAAAAATTTTCTCTTCCGAATTTGTTTCTTCTGGTATGATATAGTTTATAGGAAGATATGAGCTGTAACCGAGTAACCCATATTTCCAATAAAAGCTTTCTGGGGTTTCTTCTGCTATATTTTCAATGAAATTAGAAAAATTTTCACTTAGGTGTGCTATGCTAGGTACATAATGAATACTGCCGTCAAAACCAATGAGTAAAGGTCGCAAAAAGGTGTTTGTAGTTTCGATCTCTTTGTCATGCAATCGACTGAAATAGTTTTCTTTTTTTTGTTCGTTAGATGTGTCTTTCGAATAAATTGTAAGCTCTGTCCTAGTACGTTTTTTCTTAAGTTTTTGTGATAAATCAAAGAAATTATAATTATTATTGTCAGATAAAATTAATTCTAATTTGAGTTCTTTTGTTGAACCGCTATATATTTGTTTTAAAGTATAAGGTATAATAATTTTATCATATTTTATCTTGTACAAGGGCGTTTCTGTCACTATTGAAGTTCTAATTTTGATATTGCTATCCCAATTTTTTTGATTTGTATATAGTTTAGGCTGATAAACTTCACCGTTAACTGTTTCAGGTGGCAGATAGCTTTCATCTCCTGCTTTATGAGCTTTTTTAAAAAAATCTTGGTTAATGTTTTGTGGAAATTTTATATTCATCAAATGTGCAAAAATATTCTGATCATAAAGAGTTAGGTTAACATCTTTTCTTACTATAATAAAATCACCTGTTTCGGGAAAAATTTTTATAAATAGTGCTTCTTCATCATAATAGTTTTGCTCTAAAATGAGTTCATCTTGTTCGGGATCAAAAAAGATTCTTCCCCATGAAATATTTGGAGGTTCTATACGTTCATATTCAAGCTGACTTGTAGCATAAATCTTATTTCCATTAGCATCATAGACTTGAAGACCGTCATTGCAGAGTTCACGCAAAGAATCGTTATTAATATTATATTTTTCTAGAACATTCTTCCAAGAGATTAAGTCTTTTTCCATAAATTAATCCTTTAAAGTAAATTATTCTTTCCCAAATATATCATCAACAACGCTTGCCGCTCTGTGCATTGCTTCGTCAGCCAAGTGTGCATAACGCTGTGTCATTATTGGGCTTGAATGCGTCAATAATTTCTGTAAGGTATATAAATCAACTTTGCCACTTGATGCAAGCAAAGAAGCATAAGCATGACGCAAACCATGTAATGGCCTAAAATCGTTTGGTAAGCCAGCTTTTTTCTTTACTCTGTTAGCAACACGGCGAAATTCTCTACGTGGTCCGCCGTCTTTACCAGGGAAAACATAATCGCTATCGCTAATTTTTTCAGTTGATTGTAAAATGCCTCTTGCCGTTTGGTTGAGTGGTATTTTTTCGGTTTTGGCTTTTTTGGCAACATCACCACGTAAGGTAATAAAACCTTTATAAAAATCAATGTCATCCCAACGCAAGTTCATCAGTGCAGCCTTACGCATGCCTGTTGCTAGAGCAAGTCGAATAAAGTTCGCAGCGTTTTGGTCAGCTTCTTCAC
>CAYJJT010000070.1:0-5269 GCA_964370575.1 uncultured Muribaculaceae bacterium
AGATAATGTTAATGCTAGTAATTATGAAAAAGCTTTACCAGGAACAGTTATAGATCAAGAGCATATTACATTATATTATGTTTGGATACCAAGATATGAATATCAAATTTTTGATGATGATGATCCAGTTGGTAGATGGAATGAAGATAATAATGAGCAACAAGAAATATTTATTAGGTTTGTAGGTATAGATGAAATTAAAAAAACTTCTACAATTAGAGGTGATTGGTATACACATCCTGCTTTTACCATAACTAGTAATAGTGGAGTAAGTGAAATAAGTGGATTTTGGATTCAGAAATTTGAACTTACTGGAACTCAATCTTTACCTACTTCTGTTCCAAATAGTAAATCACTTAGAAATCTAAACTTATCAACTTATTTTAGTACAATACAAAATATTATAAGTGTATATAATTTATCAATAAATAAAGTCGATAGTCATTTAATTAAAAATAGTGAATGGTCAGCAGTAGCATATTTATCTAACTCTTTATATGGTAAAAATAGCCAGGTTTGGCCTAATGCGTATAGTAGTCAATTAACTGGATGTAGTTCTAATTCTGAAAGTGATAAAAGCAATAGTGCTTGTGTAAATGGATATGGAACATCGCAATTAAATATTTATAATTCTAGTACAACTGGAAATATAACTGGTGTATTTGATATGAGTGGTAGCTTATGGGAAAGAACGATGGGAGTAATGTTAACTGAAAGTGGTGAATTTTCACCAGCACAAAGTGGATTTGTTAACTTAGATAAAAAATATTATGATTCTTATACATATGGTACTTCTGGAAATCAATATTATAGAAGTGGTTATGGACAAGCAATAAATGAAACAGCTGGGTGGTATAGTGACTCATCTGTATTTATAAATAATATTGCAAGTCCTTGGTTAATTAGGAGTGCTGAAAGTAGTTCAGGAGCAACAGCGGGCTTATATACTTTTATGCCTTCTAATGGAGCAAGTTATTGGTCACATGGTACTAGAGGTACATTGTGGGTATCTAAATAAAAAGAATATAACTAGTTATATTCTTTTTTATTTGATATACTAGATAAAGAGGTGAAGTTATGTCTAAAATTCAAGTAATGGGAGAAATATTAGCAAATAAAATTGCTGCCGGTGAAGTAGTAGAGAAAATTAATTCAGTGGTTAAAGAATTGGTAGAAAATAGTATTGATGCTTTAGCAACTGAAATAAAAATAGAACTAACTGAATCTGGTCTTAGAGAAATTAAAGTAACCGATAATGGTTTTGGAATGGATAAAGAAGATGCAGTTAACTGTTTTTTACGTCATGCTACAAGTAAGTTGTTAAATGAAGATGACTTATTCAATATACAATCGTTAGGATTTAGGGGAGAAGCGCTTGCTAGTATCGCATCAGTAAGTGAAGTAACCTTAACTACATCTACAGGTGATATTGGTACAATAGTAAATATAAGTGGTGGTAAATTAATTGAAGTTTTAGATGGAAATGCTCGTGTGGGAACTATAATAAGTGTTAGAAACTTATTTTATAATACACCAGCTAGACTTAAACATTTAAGAAGTTTACAAAGCGAACTTAGCAATGTTATTGATTATGTAAATAAAATCGCTTTATCACATACTAATATCAAGTTTATTTTAAGTAATAATGATAATGTATTGCTTAATACTGATGGTAGTAATAATTTACTTAAAACTATAAGTTCTATTTTTGGAACTAATACAGCAAAATTAATGATTGATATAGAGGCTAGTAATGATGATTATAGTATAAAAGGTTATATGTCAAAACCTGAAGTACATAAATCTAATCGTAATGGTATGATTGTTATTGTTAATGGTAGAGTAGTACGTAATAGTGAAGTTAATAAAGTTATAAATGATACTTATCATGGTTTTAAACCAGATAATAGATATCCTATTGTAGTATTAAATATTACAGTTGATCCTACATTAATAGATGTTAATATACATCCTACTAAAATGGATATAAAATTTAGTAAAATGGGTACTTTATTAGAATTAATAGAAAAAACATTTACTAGTAAACTTTATAATCGTAATTTAATACCTAAAGCTCCAGTAATTAATAATTTAATTAAAGAAGAAGAAATAATAATTAATAAACCAGTTTATCAAGAGTTTAAGCTTAATTTCGATCTTGATGTAAATGAAGATGTAGAAGAATATATGGTAAATGAAGACATAAATAATTCAGAAGAAGAAAAAGAAAAATTTCCAGTTCTTTATCCTATTGGTGTAATTCATGGTACATATATAATTTGTCAAAATGAAGAAGGAATGTATTTGATTGACCAGCATGCTGCTAAAGAAAGATGTAATTATGAAATTGTAAAAAAATCTTTAGGTATTACGACTGGTAATAGTATAAGTTTAATGATTCCGTTTACATTTGAATATCCTACTAATGAATTTTTAATGTTAAAAAATAGATTTAACATTTTAAGAGATTTAAAGTTTGAAGTAGAAGAGTTTGGAGTAAATTCTATTATTATAAAAGCGCATCCTACTTGGTTAAGAAAAGGTTATGAGAGTGATAGTACTAAAAGAATTATTGATATATTAATTAATAGTGAGAATGATTTTTCAATAGAAAAATTTAATGAAAAAATAAGTATTGATTTAAGTTGTAAAATGAGTATTAAAGCTAATGATTATATGAGTGATGATGAAATTAATAATTTATTAAGTGATATGAAAAAATGTGAAAATCCATTTCATTGTCCACATGGCCGACCTACAATTGTAAAGTATTCTAAACATGATTTAGAAAAATTATTTAAACGTAATGGTTTTTAAAAGATATAAAATTTATATCTTTTTATTTTTAATAAAAGTGGTATAATTATAATAGGTGATAATATGTATAATTTAGGGGAACATTTTAGAATGGATATTAGCAATGGAGTTGCTAATGAAAAAAGTATAATAAAAGGTAATAAATATCGTATAACAATATTAACTGAAAGGTTAGTACGTTTAGAGTATAGTGAAAGTGGGATATTTAATGATAAACCTACTGTTTTAGTTAATAATAGGAATTTTGAAGTACCAAAATATGAGATGCAAGAAACTGCAACTTCTTTAGTAATTACTACTAAATATTTTAAATTAACTTATATGAAAGATAAACCATTTACTGGTACTAAAGTAAGTGCTACTAATAATTTAAAGATTGATTTAATTAATACAGATCGTACTTGGTATTATAATCATCCAGAAGTTAGAAATTATCAAACTCCTGGTCTTAGTAGTGATATGAATGAAGGTAAAAATGGATTTACTAATGGTTTATATAGTGCTGATGGATTTTCTTCTATATATGACAATACTAAAGTTAAGCTAAATGATTATGGTAATATGGAATTAAGAGAAGATGATTATAATGATGTATATGTATTTATGTATTTAAAAGATTTTGCTATGTGTTTACAAGATTATTTTAAATTAACAGGTTCTCCAGCTCTTATACCTAGATATGCTCTTGGTAATTGGTGGAGTCGTAATTTAGATTATAATGAAGTATCAGTTAGAGATTTAGTAACTAATTTTGAGGAAAATGATATCCCATTATCAGTATTAGTATTAAATGATAAGTGGCATTTAGAAAATAAAGGGACAGATTCAGGATTTACTTGGAATAATGATAAGTATTCAAATCCTAGTGAATTAATTAATGAATTACATTCTAAAGGTATTAGAATAGGATTAGAAGTTAATCCTATGGATGGTATAAAAGATAATGAGGCTAATTTTTCTAAATTGACTGATTATTTATTAAAAGATGAAACTGGTAACATTCCATTTAATATTATGGATCCTAAATATATAGATGTATATTTAAAACTTTTAATTCATCCTATTGATAATAGTGGAGTAGATTTCTACAATATTAATTATCAAAATAAAAATGACTTAACTGGTTTATGGGCACTTAATCATTATCATTTTAATGATATGACTCGTGATTTTAAACGTCGTCCATTAATTTTATCACGTAATTCTTTAATTAATCCTCATAAATATCCAGTTCTTTACTCAGGTAAATCAGTAGTTGGTTGGGAAACATTACAAGATGTACCTTTTTATAATATTAAAGCTGCAAATAACGGAGTTAGTTTCTTTGCTCATGATATTGGTGGATATCATAAAGGAACAGAAGATAATGAGTTATATACAAGATTTGTACAACTAGGTTGTTTTTCTCCAATAATGAAATTTGGTAGTGAAAAAGGTAAATATTATAAAAGAGAACCATGGCGTTGGAGTTATAAAACTAATCAAATAGTAAAACATTATTTAAATTTACGTAATAAAATGATTCCATATTTATATGCTGAGAGTTATAAATATTCAACATATGGTATGCCTCTAATAATTCCGGTATTTTATAATCATCCTGAGATGTATGATGATGTTAGATATCGAGGAGAATATTACTTAGGAACTGAGTTATTTATTTGTCCTATTACTAATCGTAAAGATTATGTTATGAACCGTGCTATTCATAAGTTCTTTATCCCAAAGGGTACTTGGTATGACTTTATTACTGGTAAAAAATTTCCGGGAGATCGTGAATATATATCTTTCTTTAAAGATAATGAGTATCCGGTATTTGCTAAAGCAGGAGCAATTATTCCACTAGGTAGAAACGAACATATAAATGATACAACTCCACCTAAAGATATGGAAATACATGTTTTCCCAGGAGCTAATAATCAATATAGTTTATATGAGGATGATGGAGTAAGTGATTTATATAAAAGAGGTTACTATCTACTTACTAGTATTGAATATAATTATTTACCTAATAATTACACAATGATTGTAAGAGCAATAGATGGTAAAGATGGTATTGTTCCTAAAACGCGTAACTATAAATTTTATTTCAGAAATACCAAAGAAGCTAGCGATGTAATTGTAAGATTTAATAATGATGTTATTAAATGTGAGAAATATGTTGATGGAGCTGACTTTATTGTTGAAGTTAAAGATGTTCCTACCATTGGACAGTTAACTGTTAATTGTAAAGGAAAAGATATTGAAATAGACGCTGTTAGACTTATAAATGATGATATTGAAACTATTATAAGTGATTTAGAGTTAGAAACAACAATGAAAGAAGAGTTAGATGAAGTATTATTCTCTGACTTAACGATTAAGAAAAAACGTATAGCCGTTAGAAAACTTAAAAAGAAAGGTTTAGAACCTAAATTTATTAAATTGTTCCTTAAATTACTTGAATATGTTG
>CAYJJT010000071.1:0-5249 GCA_964370575.1 uncultured Muribaculaceae bacterium
TACTATTCATTAGTAACTTTTTCCATTAATTTATAATATTCATATTTATCTTTAGCTGTTTTTATATTAAGTTCCAATAACTCTTTTGCTTCTTCATTATTTACTTTTTCTAAGTTTGAATATCTACTTTGAGTAGATAAGTATTCATAATATTTATCAAAGTCTACATTTTTACTATCTAGTGTAAATTTTGTAGTTTCAGGGTTATATCTAAATGTTGGAAAGTATCCACACATTGTTGCCATTTTACTTGATAGAATAGAGTTTTGCATTCCACCTTTAATTCCATGTGAAATACATGGTGTATAAGCAATTACTAATGAAGGACCATTATAGTTAGCTGCTTCTTCTAAACATTTTATAGTTTGCATCATATTAGCCCCTAAACTTGTTTGGGCTACATATACATGAGGATAACTCATAGCAATACGAGCTAAATCTTTCTTTATAGTTTTTTTACCACTAGCTGCAAATTGAGCAAGAGCTCCTGCCTGGCTAGATTTACTCATTTGACCACCTGTATTAGAATATACTTCTGTATCAAGTACTAAAATATTTACATTTTCATTAGTTGCTAGAACATGATCAATACCACTAAAACCTATATCATATGCCCATCCATCTCCACCTAGTATCCAAACACTACTAGCTTTTATATAGTCTTTTAACTCTACTAATTTTTTAGGCATATTATTGTAATCTAAATTTTCATATACTTCTTTAGTTATTTTGATATTATCTTTATTGTCTAACCATTTTGTAAATAATTCACTATTTACATTATCCATGTTTTCTTTCATCAACTTTTCAATTTGTTTTCTAATAGTTGTATTAGCAACATGCATTCCTAAACCATATTCAGCATTATCTTCAAATAGTGATGATGCCCAAGGAATGTTATAAGGAGTACTTGGAGCACTACCTCCATAAATTGATGAACATCCAGTAGCATTTGCAATAATCATATTTTCACCATGAAGTTGTGTTAGTAATTTAACATATGGTGTTTCACCACAACCACTACAAGCTCCTGAAAAGCAAAATTTTGGTTCTCTTAATTGACTACCTTTAATTGTTGTTTTGTTAACTACTTCTTTATCTTTAATGAACTTATCTAAATAATTAAAAATATCTTGTTCTTTATTTTCTAATTCTTGATCTAAATCATTTAGCACTAAAGCTTTTTGATTCATTTTACCTGGGCATGTATTAATACATACCCCACATCCTGTACAATCTTTAACTGATATTCCTAAAGTAAAATAATAATTATCTTTTAAAGATGGTTCAAAAGGACGAGAACATCTTTCTTTAATTATATCTGGAGCTACTTCATATTCCTTGTTTGATAATAAATAAGGTCTAATTACTCCATGTGGACATACAAGTGAACATTGAGCACACATAATACAATTACTTTTAATTAATGAAGCTACTTTATTTGAAATCATTCTTTTTTCTAATTTTGAAGTATTAGCAGCAAAACTTCCATCAGGATTAAATTCTGATACTTTAATATCATTACCATGACGATTACTCATTTTTTCAAACAAATTATATTCTTGTTCTTCTACTGGCAATATATTATTATCTAGCTCTATTTTAATAAGTAACTCAGTAGCATTTATAATTGCTTCTTTGTTAGCTTGAAATATTGCCTCACCTTTTTTTTGATATACAAGTTTAGCAAACTCAATCATTTTTTCTTTTGCGAGATCATAATCTATTTCAGATAAAAAACTCATAGCAACACTACTCATTATAGTACTAATTTTATTATTAAGTCCGATTTTACTAGCAAAATTATAAGCATCAACCAAATATATATTAGCTTTCTTTTTTATTAATATATTTTTAACTTTATTATTTATAAAATTAACAAATTCTTCTTTATTTTTATCAGTAGTAATTAAAACATTACCACCTTCTACTAAATTATCAAACATATCATATTTATTTAAATAACTTTCTTTAGTAACTACTATTAAAATAGGATTTTCTACATAATAAGTAGACCTTATTTTATTATTACTAAATCTTAAATGAGACACAGTTACTCCACCAGACTTTTTTGAATCATATTCAAAATAACCTTGAACTTGTTTACTAGTATTCTCACCAATTATTTTTATAATTGATTTACTAGCACTAACCATACCATCTGAACCATAACCATATATTAATATTTCATTACTATCTTTTAATTTATAGTTTTTATCTACCTCTAAACTTAAATTAGTAACATCATCATTAATACCTATAGTAAAATTATGAACTGGATTATCTAACATATCATATACTGCTTTTATTTGACTAGGAGTAGTATTTTTACTTGATAAACCATATCTACCACCAACTACATCTTTATCATCAATTACAGCTTTAACATCTAAATATAATGGCTCAGCTATACTACCAGGTTCTTTAGTACGATCAAGCACTGCAATATTTTTAATAGTATTTGGTATTATGTTTAGTAAATGTTTACTACTAAATGGACGATACAAATGAACTTCTATTAATCCAACATTATATCCATTACTATTAAGATCATCAATAGTCTCTTTAATTGTTTCACACACACTACCCATTGCAACTATTAATTTAGTAGCAGTATTACTTCCATAATAATTAAATGGTTGATAATGGGTATTACATATTTTATTAACTTCATTCATATATTCTTCTACAATACTAGGTACTTTATCATAATAAATATTACGAGCCTCTGTATTTTGAAAATAAACATCATCATTCATTGCAGTACCACGAGTAACAGGATTATTTATATTAAGAGATTTAGCTCTAAATTCATTTATCTTATTAAAATCTACTAAGTGTAAGTAATCTTCTTTATCAAGAATCTTAATTTTATTTAATTCATGACTTGTTCTAAACCCATCAAAAAAATGAGTAAATGGTAAACTAGCTTTTATTGTAGAAAGATGAGCTACTAGTGCTAAATCATGAGCCTCTTGTACTGATGAAGATGCTAACATACAAAATCCAGTACTACGTGTAGCGTATATATCTTGGTGATCTCCAAAAATACTTAGAGCATGCGTTGATAAACTTCTAGCTGCAACATGAAATACACATGGTAGCATTTCTCCTGCTATTTTATACATATTGGGTATCATTAAAAGTAAACCTTGACTAGCAGTAAAAGTACTAGTTAAAGCACCTGCTTGAAGTGATCCATGAACTAATCCAGCTGCTCCACCTTCACTTTGCATCTCAACAACATTAACATTCATTCCAAATATATTTTTTCTATTTTTACTACTATCAACATCAATATGTTCAGCCATCGGACTAGATGGCGTTATTGGATATATTCCACATACATCACTAAATTCATACGCTATATGACTAGCTGCTTCATTACCATCAATTGTTTTAATTTTCATAAACTCACTCTTTTCTATATATTAATATAATTATAACATATTAAAACAAAAATTAGGAATAATTCCTAATTTACTTTTATTAATTATTTATTATCCAATTCAAATCTTCTATAGCTTTAGAAACATTAATTGCTCCATTACCAATTGGATAATATACTGGATAAAAATCATATATTTTACCATTTATTTCTTTTTTAAAACATTGTTTTCTAACTGTAGATACAGTTATCTTTTTATCTAATACGATAGAACTTACTTGATTCCCAAATAATATTATTTTCTTAGGATTAACTACCTCTATTTCTTTATATAATAATTCCAAATATTTTATAAATATTTCATCTTTAAGTGGTCTAGCGTCTAATTGTGAACATTTACCTAAATTTGTTAAATAATATTTATGTTTTATAACATCGTCATATACTAGCTTTGCAAAGTCTTCAGTCCATTCTTTACCAGTTATACTTCTAATGGATTTAAATATATCTTCATTTACTAAACCAATATTATTAAATAGTGTCCAAATATTTTTAGTACCTATCCAAGGAGAACGTTCTCCCCTCCATTCATTTCTAGATGCAATATTTCTCTTAGTTGGATTCATAAATACTAAACATAAATCTGGATTATTAGTTAAACCTCCATTTAAAACTGCTTTTAAACTAGGATCTCCATATTCAATTTGCATTAAATCATATTGCTTATTTATCTCATTTAAAGTCACTATAAATTATCCTTTATACTCGGATATAAATCATAAAGATTAAAACCTAATAAATCATCAAAATATTGTTTTAATTTAAACGCTTCTTTAATATGATAATCAGTATTAGCATAAGTTCCACGTCTTCTCATAATATCAACAAGTCTTTTTTCCAATGTTACAATTTCACTAGTACACATTAAATCACAAAGATTAATAATTTTTTCATAAATAGTATATTCATGATTTTTAATAAAATTAGTTCTAAATGGGATATCTTCTGGTATACCTCCAGCTGTGCATAAATAGTCATTATTTAAATAAGAATGAGTTAAGCAAATATTATAATAATCTGAATCATAACCCAATTCTTTTAAATAATCATATCCAGCTGTAGTATGATTTTCACATTTAATAACAATTTTTGCGATATCATGAATATATCCAAGTGTTTTCGCTTTATCAGCATCTAAATTTAAATGATTCGCCAAAATAGAAGCTGCTTCTCCTACTTTGATTGAATGATCGATACAATAATTAGTTGCCAATAAATCTCTTTTACTATTAATCATTTCATATGCTTCATTACTACTTAATTTCATCTTAACCTCTCTTTTTCTATTACTATATAAGTATAACACATTGTAACAAAAAACACTCTTTTAAAAGTGTTTTTCTAATATTAATCCCCAAAAATATCAAATATTTCTCCAAAAATAGATTCTCTTTTTTTAGGTTTAGATTGATTTTTTTTATAATCTTTTTCTTTATAATTAATTGATTTATGTTCATCATTAAATCTCTCATATTTATCTTCATATTTTTCTGCTGAACTGCTATTAACTCTATCTAATATTTTATCTAGTTCACCACGGTCTAACCATACACCACGGCACTCAGGACAATAATCAATTTCAACATTATTTCTTTCACTAATTAATAGTGTTACATCTTTACAATTTGGACATTTCATATTCTCTCTCCTTTATTACTCCCTACAATCTAATTATATCATAAGAAAAAGATATTAATACACACTAATATCTTTTTTATTTATTTTATTTATAATTTCTTCATTTATAAATTTTACTTCTTTTCTTAGCTCTTCTCTTTTAATATAAATTTTCATTTGTTCA
>CAYJJT010000072.1:0-5104 GCA_964370575.1 uncultured Muribaculaceae bacterium
AGAACCTGCTCTGCCCATTGCTCTGCCGTGTTTTGCAGTGACAAACGGCAAACATGCTCGCTTACCACCGCTTCTTTAGGCACGGATGTGCTACAAAGGCAAAGCAACTGTGCCGCCTGTGCCTCTACAAGGCTCATGCCCAGCCCCTCGTGGAATGATGGAAACACAAAACAATCCATCGCTTGCAAAACCGCAGGCACATCCTCCCGCACGCCCAAAAATTGCACATGTTCCTGTAAATTTTCTTGTAGCACACGTTCCTCTGCCTTGGCTTTCAGCGGCCCGTCCCCCACCAAAAGTAGGCAAGCGTTTGGGCTCTTGCTTTTTACACTTTTAAAAATATCCAGCAAAAAATTATGGTTTTTCTGTTTGGTAAAACGCCCCACATGGCCTACTACAAGTTTTTGTTCACAGCCTAATTCGCGGCGCAAACGCTTGCGTGTTGCTTCGTTTTTCTCAAAGCTACCCAGTGCAATGGCATTTGGCAAAAATACAGCTTGCGGTGCCTGCTCTTTAAACATCCATTGCGCTGCTGCTTTTGAGCAACAAAACAAATCCGTTGCATGGGGCAAAATAAGCCTGCCATAATAATTTTTTACCGTATGATATAAAAAGCCACCCTCGTTTTGGGTGTTATGTGCATGGGCAATGCGCACCGGAACACCGGCTTTTTTTGCCTCTCGCATCACCATACCGCTAAATTTATCCATGTGCGAGTGCACAATAACGTATTGTTTGTGGGTTAAAAAAAACTGCCGCAGTGCATGTGCATAAGCAAACGGCCCAATTTTTGTAATAAAAGGAATGCGATAAATTTTCCCGCCTCGTTGTTCAATTTCCGCATCGTAAAAACCGGGTGCCGATGTGATGAAATCGAACTGAAACTTACTGGTGTCTAGTTGACGATATAAATTCATCAATAAAGTTTCATACCCGCCTCGATTCATTTGAACAACTACATGTACGATACGCAACACTCGGCATTCCTCCTTCCCCACATCTAATCGGCACAAATGCCCTCCTGCTTACCTTCCTAACACCAAACGTCCCTCTGTATATCATGTTCCCCCCGTGCTTGACAAACACACCTTTGATTTAAAACAATTCAGCGCTGTTGTACTTGATTTCCATTACTTTTTTGCACAAAATATGGTATACTGATAGAACTTTCATTCAAAAGGGGTTTTTCTATGTCGAATCATTTAACACGGGAAATGCGGTTGTCCTTAAGCGGGCAAACGGCTCTTGTTTGCTTGTTGTTTTCCGTTTTTTTTCTTAGTGCCGGTGTTTCCTCAGCTGTGCCGGATTATGTATCTTTAGGAGCACGCATTGTGCCCGGAATTCTATTTTTATTTTTGGCATTTTTGTGTTTTACTGTATGGCTACGTACAAAACGAGCCGAATCGCCCATTCATTTGCGTACGCTTTTTTCCCAAAAACAAGACCGCCTATTTTTCCTCTTGGCTGTTTTGTATATTGTTTTTTTATGTTTTGATGCCCAAACAGCCCCTGTGTGGGACGCAGGACTGTATTACTCTGCCTTGCTAAATGGGGTTTTTTCCTTTGATTTTACACTTTCTTCCTTCTTTATGTCTTTTTCCGGTTTTCGTCACCCCACGCAGGCACTTATGCTTTTGTATGCCCCTGCACAGTATCTCTTCCCCGGCAGTGTTCTCGCTTTAAACCTCACCACGCTTGCACTGGGCCTTGCTTGCCTTTTTCTTTTTTATCGCTTTTGCATCCGCCTTTTTCTAGGCAACCGCTCTTTGGCTTTGTTTGCCGCCATCTTATACGCCTGTTCACCACTTGTATTAAGCTTCACACATGGCATCAACCCAGATTACGGCATGCTTCTTGGCCTTGTGTTGCTTTTGCATTCCTATGCGTATACACATCCTGTAGGCATGGTATGTGGTGGTTTGCTTTTGCTTTTTTCTAAAGAGCCCGGCCTTGTTTTATATGGTGGCTTTGGCCTTGGCATGCTTCTCTACCTTTGGCAGAAAAGCAATGGCAAACCCCGCGTAAAAAACTTTTTTAGGCAGGCCTTTTCGTACTGGTATTTACTAATACCCTTTTTGTTTTTTGGCCTATATAGTGCCGTATATGGCTTTGCCCGCATAGAGGGAACCGGTGGTTTTTCTGCGCTTGTATCAGGCCCAAGCAGCAGCTTTCAATGGAATGCGCCGCATATTCTTACCATTCTTTTACAGGTGTTTGTCTTTCAGTTCGGCTGGCTATTTACCCTGCTTTTTCTGGCCGCCTTATTAAAACCAATTTTACAAAAAAAGGCACCTGCCCCTTTACTTGAGCAGAACAATTTATTTGCCCTCTTAGGCAGTGCGCTTGCCTATGCAATTTTTGTTTTCGCTTATGTTGAAATTGACTTGGCACGCTATTTACTTCCCTTTGCCCCTGCACTGGCCGCTCTCCTTAGTTGGGCTGTGTGGCGCCTGTTTGCGGCACATAAAAAACCACAAAAAGCAATTTGCCTTCTTTTGTGTGGCCTTTTCTTTTTCAGCAGTATCTTTAGCTTTGACCCTGTCAGTTTGGCCACTTTTTCGCACAGTCTGCCTGCCGGCACTGCAAATCTTTTCAATATAACAAGAAACGAAGCCTATTTGTATCTGTGCGAAGTAACTGTGTACAACCGCCAATATCTTAGCTACAGCCGCCTACTGGATAAGGTGGCCGGGCAGTATGGCGCCGGCAATGATGTACCGTATCTTTCCGTGGGCATCCCAAGCTACTCCTTACAATTTTTTGGCAACGAACAAGGCAATTATCGGCTGTCGTATTCCCCACAACAAGAACGACGTGTATTTTACTCCGCCGATGCCGTGCCTCTGGTGGGCCAAGAACTGATTTTGGAAGAGGGTGCCACTTTGGGCTCACAATTGCCACAGCAATTCCGTCTTCTTGTGCCGGCCTTCCAACCAGAGGGAAGTTTAGATTCCCTTTGGTCTGCCGTAACCGTGCTAGAGGAAGAAACCATCACGGCCGGAGGATCCAGCATGCATGTATATTTATGCGAGCGTACTTAGTTTTTACCCCATTTGTTGTAAAAAAGTACTTTTTTTACAAAATTAAGCAATGCCGGGCGATGGAATAAAAAGAAAAACAATTTCATATAGGTATTGTATGGTGCTGTTTTAAGCGCGTGCCATGCCGCGCCAAATTTTTTCTTAAAGAAGCGCTTGAAGCGCAAAGAGTTAGAATTGTATTCTTTCTTTTGATAGATTGGCGCAATGGTAAGCGCCGGTATGGCACGAAGTGAAGACGGAAAAGAATCCACGTCTTGGCCTTGATTTTCTTTTGGAAGGGCCTCTATCAGCTCGTTTGCAAACTGTGCATAGCCACTGTCGGCACTTTGCGGCGATGCCAAAAATAGCTGTTTTTGGCACGCTTTTTGCATCCTGCGGCACAAAGCACGATCCTCCATGGCCAAAACAATTTCGGTTAAATTCGAAAAATCCCGTTTCAGCTCAAAATAATGCACATTCGGCACCAAGTCGTGATAATCGCCTTCCCATAAAACCAACACACAGCCACATGCAGTTGCCTCATAAATGGTTTTAGGCAACCGTGCAAGTGGCTCTATTTTTTTCCCCACGCCAATGGGGATGCTGTGGTTTTTTTCAACCACTTTTGTTTTAAGCTGGGTTAGCATGTCCCTGTTTTCAATAAGAACATCTCCAAAGCTTGCATAAGCAAACACCGCACGGCTGTTTAAAAATAAATCAAGGCGTTTTTGTCGATCCCATTCTTTCCCCCATGTTGGCTGGGCAAAACAATGTTGGTAAGCCTTTCTTGGTAGTTCCTTATTGTGCTCAAAGATTTGTTGCAATTTTATTGCATCGTTTTCTATTTCAATAGCAGCGGCTCCATCTTCCCAAAAAAGCTCACCGCGCGCACAACTCAGCGTCCATTTGCGTTCGGGAACAAACTCCATACATTCGCGAAGTTCGTCAAACAAATACTGTTCCCAGTATTCGCCTTTATATCGCTGTATTTGCAATGTATTGGGGCAGTGCTTTGCTGGGTATAGGCTATTTTGTACCGCCTTTGATGCGATGGTATACAAGGTGGTAACATTCCACTCTTGTGCCGCATGCAGCAACGCCCCCGGGCAAAGGGCTTCTCTTTTTGGAAAAAAAACATTTTGGCAAGGCAAGTTTTGCATTGCCTCCCGCAAGTTTTGCACCATATTTTCAAAACGTATAGAGGTATAGCGCAGCGCCAAAAAAGAGGGGCAAAACACAGCCAAATCAAAAGGAACAGATGAAAGCGCCTGTGGAAAACAACCTTTGTCTGATAGTTTTAGATAAAAAACACGCCTGCCCTCGCCTTCAAAACAATGGCGAAGGGCAGCCTCCTGCACGGGGAACTTTTTTGTTTCACGTGAATAGACAACTAAAATGTTCAAGAACGTGTCTCCTTTTCACAAACTTCTTGTATTTGGCGTGCAACATAACGGGGCGTACTGCTTTCAAATTTTGCTTGAATGGTTTCTAACGCCACCGTTTTGCCATGGCTTTGTATCACAAACGATTCCAATTTCTGTGCTGCAACTTCGGGCGATTCGCTTTCAAACAGCGTAAGGTTCAAAGCGTATTCGTTTAAATACGGCAAGGAGGGGCACGCTTGTAACTTGCACGTGGATACTATCGGGCGGCCGGTGCTCATATAATCCATCAATTTGCTTGGCACTTGGTTTGTAAAGCGGTTGCCGATGTTGATTAAAAAATCGGCTGTTTGCAGGCATAACCTTGCCGTTTTTGCACTTTGTTTTGGCAATAATGTAATGATAGTTGGATGATTTTTTGCAAATTCAGACAAAACATCACTTTCTAAGCCACCAATAAAATATAAGTGTGCGTTTGGGTTTTTTTCAAAGTAACGCTCAAACGCTTGTAAGAAAAAAGCAGGGCTACGAAATTCGTCGTTGATAAATCCTGTGTATACAAAGCGCAACTCGTTTTCAGGGGCGCCCTCTCGTAAAAAGGGAAAAACACCCTCCTCTTGCTCTTCTTCACAAGTCTCTAAATTCGGAAATTCGAGTGGTGTCATTTTGCTGTGATAGGGGGCAAAAGGCTGCTTCTTATAT
>CAYJJT010000073.1:0-5068 GCA_964370575.1 uncultured Muribaculaceae bacterium
TTTCAGATACCTTTCTAGCAACCTTAAGTTCGTTTTCAACCAAGTTATCAACTAGTTCATAAGAGTTTTCAATGTTTGAAGAAAAGTAAACTTCTTTTGTACCATCTATAACCGCCCACGCATTTTCAAAAACTTCCCCATCTTTAGTTTCTTCGTTTTTTAAAGATTTTACCTTTTCAACAAACTTTTCTAAAGAAACTTCAAACTTAGGAACACTGTCTAAGTATTCTTGTTGGTCTGCATGAACAAAATCTTTCAAATCACCACTAACATGTGCACCGTAGTAAGAAGTTCCTATATTCTTTTTAAGGTGCCTACGCAAAAAATAAACGTTTGAAAAAACATTTTCAAGCTCTGAGCAAACTTTTTCTACGTCTTTTTCATCTTTAATCAAAACGTACATTTCCTCTAGTTTAAGCTCTCTTTGATCCATCTTTCTTTCTCCTTTTTGTTAATAATGATACACTTGTTGCAATCCCGAAAGGTGCAATAATATCTATAAATATAGCAGGAAGTGTTGACAAAAGAAACTGCATTGTTCCAGAATCCACCCCTGTTAAATCCTCTAGCAAGTTAAAGAAGTTTCTTTTCTTTACATCTTCTATTATAACCGCTTCTGGCTCCTTACTTCTTAAAGCTCTTTCTTCTTCAAGTAAAGTGTCATACTCTTCTTGTAATCTGTTTCTTTCTTCCTGGGAAGGAAACACACCACGAGAAAACATGTCTAGCTCTTCGTATCTAGC
Source organism: uncultured Muribaculaceae bacterium (assembly GCA_964370575.1). Classification (GTDB taxonomy): domain Bacteria; phylum Bacillota_I; class Bacilli_A; order RF39; family UBA660; genus MGBC107952. The sequence goes on from CAYJJT010000073.1 coordinate 744, forward strand.
AATCTCATTATCTTTTGCTGCAATCTGGTTTAATTTACTTTGCTTTTGAAGTGCTATACTTTCAAGCTCTAGCCTTATAGCATTCACCTCTCTATTTTCCTCTAGCTCTTCTTCTTGCGTAAACTCAAACCTATTATAGTTTACAGCAACAGTTGAAGTCATGCTAAAAAGTGTTACTACAATCCAAAGAAAACAAAACAGCATTGATATACCTTTGTTTCCCTCTCTTTTGAAAAGAAGGGCTATGGTTAATGCAACGGAAGCAAACATTACCATGATGCTAGAAAGAACATAAGATGTAAAACCATTATTAAACCCTAAAAGAAAATCTTTGGTGTACAAAAGACTTAGTATAACAGCTCCAACACTTATAATAAGTGATACTATTGATAGTATCTTAGTATCTAAACCAACAATCACTTTAGTTTTATTTACCTCTGTATCTAAAAGTGTTTTAGTTTCTTCTTCCGTATAAATGGGATAATTGTTTTTGTAAACATTTTCCACACCCTTTTCAACACTCTTAACAACAGGGTTTTTTCTTCCTCTAAGCATTCTCAAGGCCCCTGTAGAAAGAGCAAAGTTATAATCCCAAACATTTTCTCCTAGTCTCACCCTTCTTTGGTGAATCTTTATTAACTCTTCTTTAGTTTTATTAACTTCTTGAGAGCTAAACAAAACACCTTTTTCTGTTAAGTATTGCTTAATTAACAACCCTCTTTCTTCTTTCTCTATTACAACGTAGTCTAAGTTAAGTGTTTTAGAAAAGTAACTTTTAAGAGGACCTTTAAATATTTTACTCATTCTTTTTCCTTTTCGAAACCTTTATTCCAAAGGCTTATAACTTTTTCTCTTGACCAATCAACAACAAAATAACCGCACTCGTTGCAGCCTATAGAAAAAGCACCTTCACTTATGAAGTTTTCAAGTATTGTGTGGTTATCTTTTAGGCATATAGGGCAGACGAGTATTTTAGGCATCTAAAAACTCCTTGAAAGCCTCTTTTGCTTTCTTTGTATTCTTTTTCTTTGAATCTATTCTGTAACAGATAGAACCTTCCATTAACCTATTTACCTCATCTTCCCATTGCATGCAAAGAGAAGATGTTGGTGCTATTATTAAAGTAGGCCTATCTTTGTATTCAGCTATTGAAAGAGCTGTTATTGATTTCCCACAACCTGTTGGAAGAAGGATTCCAGAGTATTCTTTGTCCTTAAACCTATCAAACGTTTCTTGTTGGTATGAATATAATTTTACATCTCTCATTTCTCTAGCAACTCCTCAATTTCTTTTGAAATATCTATCAAATAAAAAGGGTCTTTTGAATAATATTTTCTCCCCCTTTCTTTAACCCAAGAGTCAAGTATACCTTGAAGCTCCTCTATCTCAGAAGAAGAAAAATCTTCTAAGTGCCCATTGAAGTTCATACAAGCATCTTCAAGAGCATTCTCAGCACTTATATATATAGTTTCCTCTATGACCCCATACACAATAGTTGGAATATCTAATTCTCTATCAGAACAATATTCTACAAGATCTTCTACATCGTCAAAAAACTTCTCTATATACTCCATAAAACTTGTGTCTTTTTCCTTGAAAGTATCTACATAAATAAAACGTTTCTTCTCTTCCACTGCCTTTTTATAAGGCACAGTAATTTTTGTAACATTTGCCATAAACAACCCTTTTAGTAATTTACTAATTATACATTCAAACTTCTAATAAGTCAAGTTTACACAACATCCAAAGACTCTTTTTTGTATCTGCAATAGCTGTGTAAAGGCTTATAGTCTGCTCTTTCGACAGAATGGCAGGTGTCATGCTTTAGGTCATAATCTCTGCACCTGTAGCAAGAAAGTTTCTCTTCTTCTTTTCTTTCTTTCAACAATAGTTCTGCGTAAGCAATAAGATTGTCCGTATAGATAATAGTTTTTACGTCTATTTGTGGACAACTTCTTAAGCTAGATATATGCTTTCTAGCTCTTTCAATGTCAAACTCTATAAGTTCATTTTCTACTCTACCAATGTTTTCCATAATTTACTCCTCTAACAATTCTATAAATCTTTCTATCTCTTCATTATTTTCAAACTCGTCGAAAAGAAAGTTTGATATTAAACTTTCTAATCTAACCCCAAGACATCCTTTAGGTAAAAGGCCGCAATCTATAACGTTTTCATTATCAAAGTTCCCCAGTAACTCTGAAAACTCTTCCATATAAAAACTCTCTATAAACATAACAGAGTTCTTTATACCACCGTTTAAGTGTACTTCTATACCCTTCGCCTCTATAAAATATTTTAACTCATTTTTTGTCACTTTTCACTCCTTTTTACAAAACCTAACACTTAAAACCTGCTCTAAAACCTTGTAACCTTCTTCTGTAAGGAAGTAGTAGTTTGTAAAACTCCTACGTTTCTTTACCAAACCTTTTTTGCAAGCTTCTTCTAAATCAGCATAAAAATCGTCTGAATAATGATTTCTGTAAGGGGTAAACTTTCCCTGTTTAACTTCTTCTTGCCTAAAGCCTATCATGTGTTTCATTTTGTTTATAAGACTTATACTTAGTTCCATACTTTACTCCTTATAGTCTAAACAAAACATTTTACAGTAGCTTAAGTAATCAGATAACTTAACAAGAACTGTGTCTTTGTCTATATTTTCTCTAATCATTTTAGTGTTTATCTCTACTACTGGGGTATTTCCACACCTAGAGTTAAACTCTTTTTCAGTATAAACCTCACAAGTAAAAGGGCTTTCAGTATACAATCCGAAGCAGCGTCCTTCAAAGTTTTTAGTTCTTCTGTACCCCCACAGTTTCATAGGATTTCCAAACTTAAATCCTTTCTCTGTATGCTTTATAGATACAGCTATATACAGTCTGTCTTTAAGCTCTTTTTCTTTTTCCAAAAAGCAGTTATTACATAAATATAATTCATGAAAGGGTTCTTGAGTACATAAATAACAAACATCGCAACCACAACTATCACAAGAGTTTAAGGAACTTTCTCTGGTTATTGCTTTACCACAAACCTCACAATCTGTATCTTCTATTAATTTATCAAACTCCATATTATCCATAATTTACTCCTTAAAAGAAATCCTTCTTCGTTACTTTTCCACTACCGATAAGTTGTTTACCAAGTTGTAAACTTCTCATAACCTTTTCTTCAATACTGTTTTTCGCAACAAAGTCATAAACAGTTTTCTTTTCTGTTATACCGTTTCTATATATACGGTCTTGGCTTTGCTCTCTTGTTTCAACAGAGTAGTCACAGCAAGCATACAAAGCGTAGTTTGCAGCTTTTAGCCAATCTAACCCATAACCTCCAGATGCTTGATTTCCAATAATTACGTCAATCTCTTTTTTCAAGAACAACTCTTTCATGAGTTTTTTATCACTCTCTTTAGTATCCCCATTTAAGGTCATGTACTTAATATCGAGTGTACTACAAAGCTCTTCTAAAAGATTAATCATGTGCGTTCTACTTGCCCAAAGAACAGCTTGTTCTTTATCAAAGTCAATCTCTTCTAGCACTTCTTTTATAGCCTGTAGTTTAGGATTTTCCTTAAGTGGTACAAGCTCTACTTCAACATCTTCTCCTTCCCTATGAGGCTCAAAACCGTTACAAAGCTCTTGACACCTTATATAAAGCTCTATTTGAGCTTTAAGTGTTATGTTATCTGTAAAGTTTAAGTCAACAAGCTCCTTATATAATTTTCTTGTTTTCTCTGGAAGCTCATAAGGAATAGTGTTTACAACCATTCCGGGAAGATCCAAAGCATCCTCTTTTTCAATAAAGAAAATATCTTTATCTATTTTTTTCCAAAGTTCATCCACTTTCTTAAAAGGTGTGTATTCTTTGTTTCTCATAATGTGCATAGCATCTTCATGAGTAATACCATGGGAAAGAAAAATGCCATTACAAACAGTCGTTAACTTACTGTTTCCACCTGCTGCATAAGCGTTGTTAAGTCTCTTGTGAAAAGAGTTATATAAATCTTCACTTATTTTTGTTCTAGGGTTTCCCTTAACGGTTTTAAGTGTAACTTGCACCTCATGCTCTTTAGCAAAGGTGTACATGTCCTTTTCCCAATAACCTTTCTTTAGAAAATCCATCTGGTCATAAGCATTTATAGGTGTCTTAGACATGAAAGTCCCTGTTAAAATACTTCTGTGCCCTGTTTGGTTTAAGCTTTTTATATTCCTTGTCCTGTTACTCTTCTTCTTTTCAGATTTTTCAACGCTTGTTTTAATCTTACTAGATTCATAAAGTATTATATAGCAATCAGGATATTTTTCTATAAAAGCTTTAACCTCATCTGG
>CAYJJT010000074.1:0-5007 GCA_964370575.1 uncultured Muribaculaceae bacterium
TATTAAGCTTATATTTAAATATTGGAGATAATGTTACAAGTTTTAGTGAAAAAAGTAGTGATTTTGTTACTTATTTTAAAGTAAATAAAATTAAAGATTTAGATAAAATAGAAGAAATAAAAGATAATTTTCCTTTAATTGAGAAACACAATGATTTTAAAGAAGAAGGCTTAGAATTATTTATGAAACTTACGAATGAAATCAATAAAAAAAATGAGGCAGATTCTAAAGTTGCTGAAGCAGTATTTACTAAAAATACACCATTTGTAACTTATATATTGTTAGGGATAAATATATTAGTATTTTTACTAATGTATATACTTGGTAATGGAAGTAATGATACTTTGACTTTACTAAATTTTGGAGCACTAAATAAACAGCTAGTTTTAAATGGTGAAATATATCGTATTTTTACATCTGCATTTATTCATATTGGAATAGTTCACTTACTATTTAATATGTATGCACTATATGTATTAGGACCGCAGTTAGAAAACTATTTTGGTAAAATCAAATTTATTATAATTTACCTATTTAGTATATTATCAGGTAGTCTATTATCTTTATTATTTAGTAGTGTTAGTATTATTAGTGCAGGAGCTAGTGGAGCAATTTTTGGTCTACTTGGGTCAATGCTGTATTTCGGATACCATTATCGTGTTTATTTAGGTACTGTAATTAAAAGCCAAATTATTCCTTTAATAGTGGTAAATTTAGCTATTGGGTTAGCAAGTCCACAAATAAATGATGCTGCTCATATCGGAGGACTAATTGCTGGTGGATTTATATCAATGGCATTAGGAGTTAAAGGTAAAAGTGATAAAACAGATATTGTTAATGGCATAATAATATCAATAATATATATTGGATTTATAACATACTTACTAATAAATGGCTAATTGTACAACAATTAGCCTTTAATATATACAAATTATTTGTATATATACTTAATACATGTTAAAATATATGTACTGATTAACTATGGAGGTTATATATGAATAATAATTTAGAAAACAACATGTTAAGTAAAGAAAATTTAGAAAACTTAAGTAAATATTTAGGTGATAAAATATTACTATATGCCAAATTTGATGAAGAATACTTTTCTTTATCAACAGAGTTGAAAAATATAGATATAGACGGAATATATACAAGTGATAAGTTGTTTATTGAGTTTATTAATGAATTTGGTGGTATTATTGATATAATCTCACTTAATCATGATAAATTAATTTATCAAAATACAAATTTCACTAAAAATAAAGTTAGATAAATATCTAACTTTTTATAAAATATAGGAGATGAAATGAAAGTGAATCATAATCAAGATACTAATTTTTTAAAACTAGTTGCAGCATTTGCGATGGTGATCGATCATATCGGATTAATGTTTTATCCAAATATTTATTTGTTTAGAATTATAGGAAGAATATCATATCCGTTATTTTCTTATTGTTTAATGATAGGATATTTTAATACAAGTGATTATAAAAAATATATAATTAGATTATTTATCTTTGCAATTATTTGTCAGTTTCCTTATACTTTACTAGTCAATAATATATATGAATTGAATATTATATTTACTCTTGTGATGCAATTGTTAATATTTTATGCACTAGATAAAAAGAAGTATAATGTTTTATACATTCTATTACTATCTCTATTTATCAACTTTAGTTATAATATAGTATATATAATATTATCTCTAATGTATTACTATTTTAGAAATAATAAATTACTACTAACAATAGGGTATACAAGTTTTTATTCAATATATTTGATAGGATTAGATAAAATATTTATGATTCCTTTCTTTAGTATTTTTGCTCTTCCTTTTATATTGATTAATCCAAGTTTTAATATAAAAACTCCAAAATATTTCTTCTATTACTTTTATCCAACTCATATTTTAATACTATATTTAATTAGTATAGTATTTTAAAATTAATTATAGTATACAATTATAATATATTTATGTATAATAATCATGGAAGTGATACAATGAATACTTATAAAGATATTGAAAGAAGTATAATTAAAAAATATCGAAAAGAGATATTTTCAAAATTTATAAAAGCAGTGAATGAATTTAAACTTATTGAAGAAGATGATACTATTGCAGTATGTATAAGCGGTGGTAAAGATTCTATGTTACTTGCTAAATGCTTAGAAGAGTTAAAGCGACATGGTAAAATTAATTTTGAATTGAAATATATAGTTATGGATCCAGGTTATAATAAAGAAAATATGGATCAAATAAGAGCTAATTTACAATTATTAAATATTGATGCTCATATATTTAAAACCGATATTTTTAAAATAGCCGGGGCTAGTAATTTAAATGATGTTATAAAAAAAGATAATGCCTGTTACTTATGTGCTCGCATGAGAAGAGGGAATCTATATAATGAGGCTAAGAACTTAGGTTGTAACAAAATAGCCTTAGGGCATCATGCTGATGATGTAGTTGAAACTGTACTCATGAATTTAATTTATACAGGACAATTTTCTAGTATGTTACCTAAATTAAAGAGTGATAACTTTGAATCAATGGAACTTATTAGACCACTATATTATGTAAAAGAGAATGATATTATTTCATGGAAAAATTATAATAATTTATCTTTTATTGATTGCGCTTGTAATGTTACTAAGAAAAACACTAGTAAAAGATCAGTAATGAAAGATCTTGCTAGTGATTTAGAAAATTTATATGTAGATGCAAAAGCTAATATAATGACTAGTACTAAAAATGTTAATATAGATACGGTTATAGCTTATAAAAAAGATGGTGAAATTAATAATTATTTAGATAATTATTAATTGTGTGAAATGATGAAAAGATATTAAAAATATATCTTTTTTTTATTAAATATGCTATACTTAAGTTACTAAGGTAGTGTTTATATAAAACCTACAATTTTTAATGATTGGAAATCAGATTTGTATATTTGTGTTGAAGACTTGTATTTATATGAGGATCCTAATAATATACAGTAGATATCCACCTGGTAGACCAGGTTTATCATTGCACTATCTTAGTTTTTTTTATTAGAATGGAGTCATATGAAACTTTGTAAGAATTGTGCGACAGAAATAAATAGTAATGCTCATATATGTCCTAATTGTGGAAATGTCATTACAAATGAAATTAAAACAGATAATAATGCTAAAGAGGATAAATATCAAGAATTTAATAATTCTAATAATGATACTCCTTATATGAATAATCCTTTGGTTAGAGGACCTTTTGATAAAACAATTGCCATTATTTTATGTATTTTCCTAGGGTTTTTAGGAATACATAAATTATATGAAAGAAAGTATTATGCATTTATTTTATATGCATTTACTTTTGGATTATCAGGGATTGGTATTATTTATGATTTATTTAGATTAATTAAAAGAGAGAAGAAGTATTATGTTACTTCCATACCATTTATGTAAAACTATTATATGTAATAGTTTTTTATTATATATTAATAAATACATAGTAATTACTTATATAAATCAATATTTTATGTTATAATAAACAAGGTGATAAATATGGATCTTAATCGTTTAGAGCTATTAATTGGTAGTGATATTGATAAAATAAAAAATAAAAAAGTATTAATAATTGGGCTTGGTGGAGTAGGTGGATATGCTCTTGAGACTATTACACGTCTAGGAGTAGAAAATTTAATTATTGTTGATGGTGATGTTGTTGAAAGTAGTAATGTTAATAGACAAATTATTGCGAATACTAATACATTTGGTATGAAAAAGACTGAAGCTTTTATCGAACGAATAAAAACAATAAATCCAAGTTGTAATGTAACAGCAATTAGTGAATTTATTTCACTTGATAATATTAATATATTGTTTAAAGAAAAAGTAGATTATATAATTGATGCTTGTGATACTATGAGTGTAAAAAAAGAACTTATTAGATATGCTAGTAATAATGATGTAAAATTAATTTCTAGTATGGGAATGGGTAATAAAATAGATCCTAGTAAAGTCAGTGTTATGCCACTTTCTAAAACTAGTTATGATCCTATTGCTAAAACATTACGTAAAATGGTTAAAGATGAAAAAATCAAAGGTAATATAATGGTTGTATCTAGTACTGAAGTACCTAAAAAAAATGACTCAAATATAATAGCTAGTAATGCTATAGTGCCAGCAATTAGTGGTCTTTATTTAGCTAATTATGTATTTCAAGATATTATAAAAGGAGAATAGTTATGAATGGTGAATTAGTAAAAGTAATTAAAAATACTAAAGGTAAAATAATTACTATTGGTGTTAGTGAAAAATCAGTTATTAATGCAATTCATAGAAATGATAAAATTATTAATTGTTTTGAACTTAATAACAATAATATTGAAAATAAAAAGGTTGAATTTACTAAACGAATTTTTAGTAAAAATGTTACAATTAATAATTTTAAAAAGAAATTTAAAAAGAAAAAAACTGATTTAATATTAGTTAATATTAAGCATATTGAAGAATATATATTTAAATTTAGTAAAGACAGTATATATTTATCTAAAGGACAAGTTATATATTATGGTAGTGCTAAAGATATTGATAGAGTTAATGTAGAATCATATTATGATAGATTTAATGTTGTTGTTAATAAAGATGTATTCAATAAAAATAAAATAGTAACTATAGAAGTATATAAGTATAAATATAAAGTGATTAAGGAATTTATTTATACAATAAAATATTATTTTAATAAATTTATAGATAGTGTTGGAAATTTTTTAGTAGGTTAATAAATAGTAATGGAGTTGATTAATAGTGTATTTAAAAAGAATAGTTGCTCATGGATTTAAATCATTTGCAGATAAATTAAATATAGAACTAACGAGTGGTATTAGTGGTATAGTAGGTCCTAATGGTAGTGGTAAAAGTAATGTAGTAGATGCTGTTAGATGGGTTTTAGGAGAACAATCTGTTAAAGCACTACGTGGGGATGGGAATATGACAGATGTTATATTTTCTGGTAGTGGT
>CAYJJT010000075.1:0-5000 GCA_964370575.1 uncultured Muribaculaceae bacterium
ATGTGCTTACTTAAAAAGCTATTAATAATATACCATATATTCTATTTATAATCAACAAAAATATACCTAATTGCTTTAGAAAAAACACATATTATTCATATGTATTTTAATTTAATTATTCAGTGGTGTACAATTAATTCCACTGCTCAGCACTTTCGTAGTTGTATTTCTACTAGAATCTACTCTTATTTCGACAAATTGTGTTAAATTAGTTTCTGTTTCACCAGTATAACTTACAATAGATTTATCTAAATAATCCAGGTCTACTAATGTTTGAAGTGTTACACAATATGTAGCATTACTATTTATATTATTTTCAAAATATAATAAAGCTGCAGTTTCTATAACTTCAATATTAGCCGTTGCTGTTTTATCTTTATTTTGATTAAATTGATTTAATATTAATGGAATTGTAATAGCCATAATTATTCCTAATATAACTAATACAGCAAGTAATTCCACCAATGTAAAACCTTTAGCATTCTTCATTATATTCTCCTTTAAATTGATTATAACTATCTAAACTTATTGTTACACACCCATCCATAATATCAACAGTTAATGGACTATAAATATCAGTTTTAGGTAAGTAACCCTCTAATTGAAGTGTTTCGACATTTACTTCAACACTATTTATCCCATCTGGAAATAATGTACCTGTATTTTCAGTTGCATAACTTAAGGCAGCTTGCTCAATTTTATTTACTTGTTCATCATGAGCTTGTTCTTTACTATGTTCTATTACATCTCCTATAATTGGAATTGTAATAAGAATTAACATTCCTATAATTAGGATAATTGCAATCAATTCAATTAATGTAAAAGCTTTATTGTTCATAATCCACTTCCTACTCTACTATTAGTATAACATATTTTTTATTCTTTACAACAAGTAAAAAAATGTAGTTACCTACATTATTTACTTAATTTTTCTTCTATTCTAATTAATTGATTATATTTACAAACACGATCAGTACGTGATAAAGAACCAGTTTTAATTTGACCTAAATTAAGTCCTACTGCTAAATCAGCAATAGTAGTATCTTCTGTTTCTCCACTACGATGTGAAATTATCGTTTTATAATTATATTTATTAGCAAGATTTATTGTTTCAACTGTTTCAGTATATGTACCTATTTGATTTAATTTTAATAAAATAGCATTTCCACTTTTATTTTCTATCCCTTTTGCTAAACATTCAATATTTGTAACAAATAAATCATCTCCAACAATTTGAATTTTATCACCTAATTTTTCAGTCATAAGTCTAAATCCATCCCAATCATTTTCATCTACTGGATCTTCAATAGAAATAATTGGATAAGTATTAACTAAATCAATATAATATGCAATCAATTCTTCACTAGTAAGAGTCCTATTTTCTCCTGCTAATATATATTTACCATCTTTATAAAATTCACTAGCAGCAACATCAATAGCTAGTTTAACATCTACTCCTGGTGTATATCCGGCTAATTTAATAGCTTCCATTATTAATTCAAAACCCTCTTTATTACTAGATAAACTAGGTGCAAAACCACCTTCATCTCCTACACTAGTAACAAAACCTTTTTTTACTAATACTTTTTTTAAATTATGAAATACTTCTGCTCCTATTTGTAATCTAGTTTTAATATCATTTGCTTGTGGTATAATCATATACTCTTGAAAGTCTAAACTATTATCAGCATGAGCTCCACCATTTATAATATTCATCATTGGTACTGGTATACTATATTCGCTTCCAACGTATTCGTATAATTCTAAATCTTTATATTTAGCTGCTGCTTTTAAATTAGCAAGTGATACTCCTAATATCGCATTGGCTCCTAATCTACTTTTAGTTTTAGTTCCATCTAACTCTAACATTGTGTTATCAATATTAGTTTGATCTAAAGAATCCATTCCTACTAAAGCTTCTTTTATAATCGTATTAACATTATTTACAGCTTTTAATACACCTTTACCTAGGTAGCGATTGTTATCTTCATCACGCATTTCTAAAGCTTCTCTAATACCAGTAGATGCTCCACTTGGTACCGCTGCACGCCCCATTGTTCCATCAGATAAAATCACATCTACTTCTACGGTAGGATTTCCTCTTGAATCTATTATTTCTCTTGCTATTATATCTTTAATTGTCATTTTGTCCTCTTTCTTAATTATTCAAATTATTTACTATATTTTTAAAATCTTTACCACGTTCTTCAAAATTTTTGTATTGGTCTTGTGATGCACTAGCTGGTGATAATAAAATTGTATCTTCTTCTTCACTCATTTGATACGCTGCTTTTACTGCTTCAGATAATGTTTCTACTGAAATCACATTTTTTAAATTTCTTTCACAAAAATCTTTAATACGATCACTTGTTGAACCATAAGCAACTACTAATTTAACATAAGTCATATATTCATTTAACTCATCATAACTTTGACCTCTATCATATCCTCCTAATAATAATATTACCGGAGTATTATATGATTTTAAAGCTACTATTGTAGAAGTATTATTAGTTGATTTACTATCATTATAAAAAGTACGATTATTTATTTTATCAACAAATTCTAATCTATGTTCTACTCCACCAAAATTAGCTAATACTTCTTTTATAATTTCATTTGTAACTCCAAACTCTTTTACTACAGCTATTGCACACATAATATTTTGATAATTATGCTCCCCCTTAACTCTAATATCATTGATATTAATTATTAATTCATTATTATAATAAATACCATTATCACTAATATATAAATCACTAGTATCTTTTCCTTTAGTAGTGGAAAAAAATAACTTTTTATTTACTAAATCATTTGTGAGAGCTACTACATCTTTGTCATCACCATTAATAATTGCCAAATCATTAACTGATTGATTATTAAATATTTTCTTTTTAATTAATTTATAATTTTCATAACTTCCATTAAAATCTAGATGTACTTCACTTAAATTAGTTAACACACTTATATCACATTTAAATTCATACATATCATGAAGTTGATGATCACTTATTTCTGCAAGTAATATCTCATTTTTTTTAATATCCTCTACAATACTAGCAACTGGAAAACCTATATTACCTCCTAAATGAACTGGTTTATTAGCCATTTTCAACATATTATAAATTAATGTAACTGTTGTTGTTTTACCGTTAGAACCAGTTACTCCAATTACTTTTACACCACTTGGTATACATTCATATGCTAACTCAACCTCATTTATAACAGGTATATTTAATTCTTTAGCTTTAACTACTAAAGGATTATTAGGATGAACTCCGGGATTTTTTACTACAAAATCAAAACTATCATCTAATATATCTGTATTGTCTGCTGATACTATAAAATTAACACCTAATTCTTTAAGTAAGGTAGTTACCTCTTCTGTTTGTTCACTTCTATCAGTTACTAAAACAGTATTCCTATTTTTACTAAGTAATTTACAAGCTGCAATACCACTTTTTGCTAACCCAATTACAAAAGCTTTTTTATTTTTATATTTCATATGACACCTCTATTATAGTATACCAAATAATAAATAATATGTTAATATATTATGTAAAGTAATGTTATTGATAGAAGCTAATATTTTTGATATAATTATTAAGTGTTAAAGGAGCGATATTTTATGGGATTAAAAATATTAACTAATGAAGAATTTAGAAAATTTTCATCTAATTATAAAATGTATAATATATTCCAAACAATTGAATATTCATTTGTTATGAATAAGCAAGGTTGTGACAGTTACCTACTTGGATATGAACAAAATGGAATAATTACTGCAGCCACAATGATATATATATCTAAAGTATCTGGATTTTATTACGCATATGCTCCTCGTGGTTTATTACTTGATTATAATGATTCAAAATTACTAACTAATTTTACTAAAGATATTAAAAAATACCTAGGAAACAAAGGAGTTATGGCTCTTAAAATTAATCCTATGATTGTTAAAAATACATATATTAATAACGAAAAGTTTAAAAATATGGAATTTGATAATAATTTTAAAAACTTAGCTGCTAACAAATACTTTCATATGGGATATAATAACTATTTTGAAGCACTTAAACCTCGCTTTGAAGCAGTAGTAAACATTGATAAACCTTTTTATGAAATATTTAATAATTTCAAAAAAGAAGTTAGAACTAAAATAAGAAGTTCAGCTTCTCGTGGAGTAAGTGTAATTAAAGGTAGTGAGGAAGAACTAAAATATTTATATGAACATACTAAAAATGTATATCCTAGAGATTTAAAATATTTTATAGATACATATAAATCTTTTGAAAGAAATAACTCAGTCGATTACTATTATACTAAATTAAATACTAATTATTACTTAAAACATATTAAAAAGAAATATGAAGAACTAGAAAACAAATTAACTGTTATAAATGAAATGATTAATAAAGGTAGCGAAAAAACTAAATTAAAATTATTAGATCAAAAAATACATGTAGATAATGAATTTAATACTGTTAAACAAGATTTAATAAAAGCTACTAATTATGCTAGTATGTATCCAGAAGGTATTATTACTGCTTCAATGATGGTTGCTAGGCATCAAGATGAAATAACTGTTTTAATGGATGGTTATGATAAAACATATTCATCCTTTAATTCGAAACATTTAATGATTTGGCAACTAATTGAGAGATATTCTAAGCTAGGATATAAGAAATTTAACTTAGGTGGTCTTGCTAGTGTTAATGTTGATAATAATAAATATAATGGTTTAAATAGATTTAAATTAGGTTTCTCCCCTATCGTTTATGAATATATAGGAGATTTAGAGCTTAAAACTAATGACTTAATATATTTTGCTTATCAAAATACAAATCCAATCAGAAAATTATTAGGTAAATAAAAACATCATTAAAATGATGTTTTTTTATATATAAAACTATAAAAAAAAGAGCAAAGCTCTTTTTAAACATTTATTAGTTATTATTCAACAACTTCTGAAACGTTACCAGCACCAACTGTTCTACCAC
>CAYJJT010000076.1:0-4945 GCA_964370575.1 uncultured Muribaculaceae bacterium
AGATTCATTACATAAAAGTATACTTAGTATTTATAATAAATTATATTTAATATATGATTTTGATAAATATATAGAAAACTTCAATGATATATATTTCTCAGATACACATTTATCTGATATTAAAAATAAATATGTAGAAATAATTAATAATAAAAAATTAGAATTAAAAGCTATATTAGAAAATATTTATTATGAAGTAGATAGTGAATACTATTATAAAATAGAAGAAATTTTAACTAATTTATTAGATGCAAATACATATAATGAATATAAAAATTTATTTGAAATAAAAATACCTACTGTCCCTAAAGGTAGTAGTGATGAAGTTAAATATTTAAAGAAGAGTATTAAAGATAAAGTAGACGAGATATTTAAGTTATTAAAATATGAATCTTTAGATCAAATGATTGATGAGATTAAACTAACTAAACAATATTCTAAAGCTATTTTAGAATTTATTAAAAGATTAAATAATAAATTAGAAGTATATAAAAGAAGTTTTGATTTATACGAGTTTACTGATATTGCTAAATTATTAATAAAATTAGTAAAAGAAAATGAATCAGTTCGAAATGAAATTAAACATAGTTTTAATGAAATATTAGTAGATGAATATCAAGATACTAGTGACCTTCAAGAATTATTTTTAAGTGAAGTGGAGAACGATAATATATATATGGTTGGTGATATGAAACAATCTATATATCGTTTTAGAAATGCTAATCCTAAAATTTTCAAGGATAAATATGATAGTTATGCACTAGGTAAAAACGGTTCTAAAATTGACCTTAATAAGAATTTCCGTAGTCGTGATACTGTTTTATATGGTATTAATGATATATTTGATTTAATTATGGATAATAGTATTGGTGGTGCTAAATATAAAGAAGAGCATCAATTAATATTTGGAAATACTTCTTATACTGAAAAGGGAAGTAGTAATCAAAATATGGAAGTAGAAATATTAGAATATAATAAGGAAGATGAAAAAAAATTTATAAATAGTGAAATAGAAGCTTTTATTATGGCTCGCGATATAAAGAAAAAAGTAGAAGAATCTTATTTAGTATTTGATAAAGATGATAGTATTTTAAGACCAATTAGATATAGTGACTTCGCTATATTAGTAGATAATAAAAAACACTTTGATTTATATAAACAAATACTTACTTATTTTAATATACCTAGTGAAATTCATAAAGAAGAATTACTTACTAAAAATCAAGTATTTAACTTTTTTAAACATATATTAATATTACTTAACAAAGATAAAATAGATACTGATTATTTAATTAGTTATACAGCACTAGCGCGTAGTTTTATTATTTCAAAAGACGATAATGAAATTTTTAATAGAGTGACTAATAAAGATTTTAAAGATGATGAAATTATAAATAATATTAATAAATTAAAAATAAACATTAATAGTTCAACACCTAATAAAATTATTAATGATATTATTAGAACTTTTGACATATATAATAAATTACCATTATTAGGTGATGTAGAAGCTAGTTTAATTAGAATTGATAATATGATTAACTTAATTAATAATTTATCTGATTTAGGTATGGATATTACTGATATTAAAGATTATTTAATTGATTTAAATGATAATGACATTGATATAAAATTCTCTCGAATTTTATCTAGTAATGATGCAGTTAAAATCATGACTATTCATAAAAGTAAAGGACTAGAATTTTATGTTTGCTATTTCCCAGGAATAGACTCTAAATTTAATCTAAGAGATACTACCGAAAGATTTAATTTTGATGCTAGAACAGGTATAGTAACACCATTTATAAAAGATGGTATGCACACGACTATACTACCAACTATACTTAGAGATAACTATTTAAAAGATGAAATAAGTGAAAAATTAAGAGTCTTTTATGTAGCGCTTACTAGAGCAAAAGAAAAAGTTATTATTATTACACCTGTAAGTAAGAATAATATTATTTTAAAAGATAATAATTTAATTAGTAAACAAACTAGAATGAACTATCGTTCTTTTAAGGATATAATTGATTCAGTTAAAGATGATTTATCTAAATATTATAAATATATTGATATAAATGAATTAAAACTTACAAAAGAATATCAAACTAATATAAATGATTTAAATATTAAAATAGATACTAATGATTTTGTAGTTAGTAAAAATATCAATATTATGAACGAAGAGTTAGTATCTACAAATTATTCTAAGAAACTAAACAAACTAATTACTTATGAAGAAAAACTTATTTTAGAAGCTGGTAATATGCTTCACAATATATTAGAATTAAGTGATTTTAGTTTTAATAAATTAAATGTTAGTGAAGAAGTTAAAAATATAATAGATAGCTTCTTACTTAGCGATATTGTAAGTGATATAAAAGAAGCGACAGTATATAAAGAATATGAATTTATTTATGAAGCAGATAATAAAACAGGTCACGGTATTATTGATTTGCTTTTAGTTTATGAAGATAAAATAAAAGTAATTGACTATAAACTTAAGAATATTGAAAATGAACATTATACTAAACAACTACAAGGATATAAAGAATATTTGAGTAGTATTACAAGTAAACCGGTAGAATTATATTTATATTCATTACTAGGTAAAAATTATAAACAAATAATATAATAAAAAAATACAAAGTAAATTTGTATTTTTTTGTATAAATAAAACACAAATTGTATTTTGGAACAAGTTATGATATATTTAAAACATAGACACACTATAAAAATATTTTATGTGCTATATGTAGTTAAGAAAGTAGTGACTTTAAAGAGGAGTAATATGAAACAAGTGAAAGTCATCATCACACTTTTAACTATAATAATAGTCTTTTCAATAAATAGTGTTAGTGCTAGTACTGCTTTGTCAATGATTGATGTTACTATACCATCTTTAAAAAGAGAATATATCAGTCCATTAATGCAAAAAACAAATTTTGGGCCGCAATATGCAATAAAATATACTGCTCGAGATGTTTGGAGTGGAGACAATAGAGCAGTGGAAGCTAATATTCAACAAGTAAATAACAGATGGGTTACACTTAATACAAGTGAAACCAGATTATCAACAGAGGCGTCAGGTCCAGGATTAGTACCAGCAAACTATAAATTAAAAATTAGAGCCAAAACAGTTACACTATCTCCCATAACGTTTAATGGAGCGTGGATGCTGAGATAAAATAAAAAATTACAAAGTCACTGACTTTCTTATAGGAGTATATATGAAAAAATTTATTAAACAAGAAAAAATCACAATTATAGTCTTTTTAATTTTAATAATATGGTTAATTCCGATATTTTTCTCAATATTTAACTATCACAATACTGCACCTCAAAATTTAACTAAATATACAATGATAGCTTATAAAGATGTATTTACTAATTATAGTTTTAATATGTTTCCTATATTAGCCCCTGTTTTTGTAATGATTCCTACTTTTTGGACATTTCATAGTAACATTCACTCAGGGAATATAAAAAATATATTGTTACGAATGAGTTATAATGATTATTTGAAAATGGAGTATATAAAAGCGATTAAAAGAATTATAATTTTTCCTTTAATTATAATTTTTATATATTTTATGTGCTATTTAACTACAATTGGTGTAAAAACAGATGAATTAGCATATGAAGTATATGAAGAATGGTATGGATTACTAGGTGCTGGATATAACTTAATATACTTTGCTTATTATTATTTACTTAATATAGTTTTTCATAGTATTTTTTATACACATATAATATTGTGGTTAGTAAAAAAGAATAAATATAAAATTACGACTGTAATTTTAGGATTTCTAATGTTTTTATTCATAACATTTATATTAGAATTTGTAGTGGGAGCACTATTAGTTAGTAAATTTTTAGGTGTTCAAGATTTTGGTTTAATGTTTTCTACTTTAAATATATTAACTTGGGATGGTATTGTATCAGAAGTTATATTTGTTGGAATTGGATTAGCATTAGCAATATTGTCATTTATTCCATTAATATTTATATATAAAAATAAAGAAGGTGTTATCATTGAAAGCGAAAAGTAAACTAATTATATTATATAAACTATTCGAATCAAGAATAAATACCTCATTTAAACCAATGATAATAATAATGCTATGTTTATCTATATACGCTATTGTAGGTCCTGCTTATAACTCAGGAATTATAGATGGGGCAGTAAGAATATTTAATTCTAATTGGTATGTGTTAGGGTTGGTTACTATGATTTTATATAATACAAATGATACAGTGAAATTGTTTATGCAAAATAAATTCATTGTATCTAGATTAAAATCTAAAAAAGAATATTTAAGCTATATAACATCCTCAGTATTTATATCTAATACAATATTAATGACTATAAATTTATTAATATTATTTATAGGACTAATTATTTTTAAATATAATAGTGATAGTAATAAGATAGAATTATTTTATGAGATATCTAATTTAAATTATTTTATATTTACTTATTTAAAAATATATATAATAATTATGATTATTACATTAATAAATAGTTGCTTATATCAAATATTTGATTCTAAAATAATATCATTTATTACTATTATAATTTTAGCATACATTATGTTTGTAATACCTTTAGAATTAGTGCCGATTCAAAGTATAACTAATGTAATATATTTTTTACCTATAAATATAATTTTCTTTTTCTATAATAGTTTCGTGTTAGAATTACAAACTTTATTGATATCTACTGTCTTATATATAGGAATACTAGTGGTAATTAAAAATTTAACATACAAATTAATGAGGGATGTATCAGAATGAAATATATAATAAAAAGTGATATAGAAACTATAAGAAATAATATAATAAAAATATTAATCTACTATATAATAGTTTTATCAATATTTTATATAGATTTATTATTAATTAATGAAGAAATTTCTATTATATTATTAAATATAAATTTCTT
>CAYJJT010000077.1:0-4936 GCA_964370575.1 uncultured Muribaculaceae bacterium
AAAAAATATAATTGTCCAAGTTAAGTTTATAAATAATTGAATATAGTATAAAAGTGATGGTGGATTATCTTTACGATATAAATAATAAGATAATCCCATTAAAATATATAATATTGGCCAAACTATTCCAAATAAATAACCTGGAGGAGCGAGTAATGGTTTTGTTAGTTCACTATAAAATTCACTAGAATTATCTGTAAAAACAGTAACAATTAAACTTAATATTAACGGAATAAATATAATAATTTTTTTCATTTTACACCTCACTATATTATATAAAAAAAACAGTTAATTATACATTAACTGTTTTTATTTATTAAATCTTTTATCTTGTCAGTATTTTTAAAATTAAGCTTACTAACATCTTTTAATTTATCAAATCCATATTTATTTACAAATTCAACACCTGCGGCATCTACTTTATCACTAGCTCCTTTAGGTAAATTAATACCAACTTCTTTTGCTAACTCATTAAACTTTTTTAAGAAAACAAATCTGCTTATTAAAGAAGCACAACTAACTGAAACACTCTTATCTTCAGCTTTAGTTAAAAATGTAATATCATTTACAACATTACCAGCATCAGTTAAATATCTGAAATAAACATCTTTTTTAGCAAATTGGTCAACAACTATATAATCATAATTAGTAGTTCTATTTTTTAATTTAAATAAAGCTTTATTATGCATAATAGCTTTTATTTTATTCATATTAACATCACTACTATAAAAATTATTATAATCAGTATTAGATAAGATAATTGTTTCATATTCAACTAAGTTTATAAATTTAGGTACAACTTCCATAATTTTTAAATCTGTCATCTTCTTACTATCTTTAATTCCTAATTCTTCTAAATAATTTATTTGTTCTTTTTTTACAAAACACGCAGTAACAACAACTGGACCAAAAAAATCTCCTGTCCCAACTTCATCACTACCAATAGAAGTAGAGTAATATATTTTTGGATCAACATAAATTTCATTTTTATCTTTATCTTTATTTTTATCTTTTTTATCACTATTAGTCATTTCTAATTTCTTACCTGGATTTAAATGTTGCTCCATTTGTCCCCACATACT
Source organism: uncultured Muribaculaceae bacterium (assembly GCA_964370575.1). Lineage (GTDB taxonomy): Bacteria > Bacillota_I > Bacilli_A > RF39 > UBA660 > MGBC107952. The sequence goes on from CAYJJT010000077.1 coordinate 1,083, forward strand.
AGCATCTATATCAGCACTAACTCCTTGAAATACTACTTTTCCTGAATTATATAAAGTAATTACAGTGTCAGCTTCAACTGCTTGAAATACAGCGTATGCTGGAGTTTTATCGCGTTTTTTATCAATAAAATATTCTATCATTTTTTCTTTAGTATTATCACTAACCTTTAAAGTTACAGTCATATTTTCACCTCAAATTTATTTTATCATAAAAATTACTAAATACTTTCTTTTTTTATAAATTTGTAATATAATTTTAATGTAGGAGGGATAAAATGGAAATAGGAAGCATGTATTTAAATTTTGTCGACATAGGTATTTTAATTGTAATAGCGTTAGGAGCTTTAATAGGATTTAAAAATGGAGTAACTAAACAGCTAGTTTCATTCGTTGGTTTCATAGCTGTTATATTATTATCGTTTTTACTGAAAAATTTAGTTTCTGGTTTATTATATGAATATTTACCATTTATTAATTTTGATACTATTTTTAAAGGAGCGTCATCATTTAATATTTTATTTTATGAGATAATAGGTTTTATAGTAATATTCTCATTATTAATGATTATACTAAGAATATTGTTAAGAATAACAGGAGTATTTGAAACTATATTAAAATATACAATTATTTTAGGAATACCTTCTAAAATATTTGGAGCAATTGTAGGGGCGGTAGAATATATTTGTTATACATTTGTGATCCTGTACTTTTTATCACTACCGACCTTTGATATAAGTGAAGTAAAAAAATCAAAAATTGCTGATAAAATTTTATATTCAACACCAATATTAAGTGATAGTGTTAGTGGTGGTTTAGATGTTTATAAAGAAGTAGATTTACTTATTACTAAGTATAATGGTACAGATAAAGTAGATGAGTTTAATAAGGATGCTATTAGTTTATATTTAGAATATAAAATCATTTCTGTTAAATCAGTTGAAAAACTAGTAGACAGTGGTAAATTAAAAGTAGATGGTATTGAAGAAGTTATAAGTAAATACAAGGAGGAAAATAATGGCAATAATTAATGCGACAGAAAAAGACTTTAGTGAAGTTGTTAGTAATGGATTAGTTTTAGTAGACTTTCATGCAACATGGTGTGGTCCTTGTAAAATGATTGCACCAGTATTAGAAGAAATTGCTAATGATAGAACTGATGTACAAATAGTTAAAGTTGATATAGATAAAGATAGAATGTTAGCTCGTGAATTTGGAGTTATGAGTGTGCCAACTTTATTTATGTTTAAAGATGGAAAAGTAGTAAGCCAAAAAGGTGGATATATGCCTAAAGAAATGTTGGTAAACTTTATAGAAGATGCTAGATAAGCATCTTTTTTCTTTTGTCTAAAGTAAGTATTTTCTTGATTTTCTATTATTTACTTTGCTATAATGATGAAAGGTGATGGTATGGCTTATAATGAAAGTTCAATAAAAATATTAGAAGGTTTAGAGGCAGTTCGTAAAAGACCGGGTATGTATATCGGGTCTACTGATAAAAGAGGATTGCATCATTTAGTATGGGAAATTGTAGATAATGGAATAGATGAAGTAATTAATGGACATGGTAATAAAATAGTTATTATCATGCATAAAGATAAATCTATTTCAGTAAAAGATGAAGGACGTGGAGTTCCAGTAGGAATGCACTCTAAAGGAATGAGTACACCTGAAGTAATTTATACAGTATTACATGCTGGTGGTAAATTTGAAGAGGGTGGATATAAAGTTAGTGGAGGACTTCATGGGGTAGGTGCAAGTGTCGTTAATGCTCTTAGTACTTATTTAGAAGTAACGATAAAAAGAGATGGATATGAACATTTTATTTCTTTTAAAGATGGTGGAGTATTAGATACTAAGCTAACTCGTGGAGTTAAAACTAGTAAAACAGGTACAACTGTTAAATTTTTACCAGATAGTAATATATTTTCAACTACTAATTTTTCTTTCACAACTATATGTGAAAGAATGCAAGAAAGTGCTTTCTTACTTAAAGGATTAACTGTAGAAGTTATAGATGAAATAGGACAAAGAGAAAAAACTTTCTGTTATGAAAAAGGATTAGAGGCTTTTGTTGATTTTATAAATGAAAGTAAAAAAACACTACATAATGTAGTTGGTTTTGATCAAGAAAAGGAAAAAGTAAGAGTTGAAGTAGCTTTTCAATATACTGAAGATTACTCTGAAAATATTATTTCATTTGTTAACAATGTTAAAACTAATGATGGTGGGACTCATGAAGTAGGTTTTAAAACAGCTTTTACTAGAGTGTTTAATGAGTATGCGCGTAGTAATGGTTATTTAAAACCTAAAGATAAAAATTTTGAAGGTAATGATACTCGTGAAGGGATTACAGCTGTAATAAGTTTACAAATTCCAGAGAGTCTATTACAGTTTGAAGGACAAACTAAAGGTAAACTTGGAACACCTATTGCCCGTAATATAGTTGATAGTGTTGTTAGTGAAAAATTACAATTCTTTTTAGAAGAAAATAAGGAAGTAGCTAATAAGATACTTAGTAAAATGGTAAAAAGTAAACAAGTACGAGAAGCAGCACGTAAAGCTCGTGATGAAGCTCGTAACGGTAAAGATAAAGGTAAAAAAGATAAAATTCTTAGTGGTAAATTAACTACAGCAGCTAAGCGTGATAAGAAACGTAATGAATTATTTTTAGTAGAGGGTGACTCTGCCGGAGGAAGTGCGAAGCAAGGAAGAGATAGAAATTTCCAAGCTATCTTACCACTTCGAGGTAAAGTATTAAATTGTGAAAAAGCAAAAATGGAAGATATATTGAAAAATGAAGAAATTAATACTATAATTCATACAATTGGAGCAGGAGTTGGTAGTGACTTTACTAGTGATGACTCCAATTATGCTAAAGTAATTATAATGACCGATGCTGATGATGATGGAGCACATATTCAAATTTTATTAATGACGTTCTTTTATAGATATATGAAAGGTTTAATAGAAAGTGGTAGATTATATGTAGCTGACCCACCATTATATAAAATGGTTTGCGGTAAAGAAAAAGTTTATGCATGGAATGAAGCAGAACGTAAAGAGTTTATGGATAAAAATAAAAATAAGAAAGTAGAAATAAATCGTTTTAAAGGACTTGGAGAAATGAATTATCAAGAACTTAGAGATACTACTATGAATATTGAAACTAGAAGATTATATCGAGTAAATGTATTTGATGCGGCTTTAGCTGAAAAACGCGTTTCAGTATTAATGGGTGATAAGGTTGAACCTAGAAAAGAATGGATTGAAGAGAATGTTGATTTCTCTTTAGAAGATGATTATTTAATCGAGAAATAAGGAGGTACTCATGAAAGAAATAATAGAAAAAATTTATAATTATTCACTTGAAGATATTATGGGTGATAGATTTGCTAGATATTCTAAATCTATTATTCAAGAGCGTGCCCTTCCTGATGCTCGTGATGGATTAAAACCTGTTCAAAGAAGAATTATATATGGAATGTATGTAGATCATAATACATATGATAAAGCTTATCGTAAAAGTGCTAAAACTGTTGGTAATGTAATGGGTAATTATCACCCTCATGGAGATTCTAGTATATATGATGCTATGGTTCGTATGAGTCAATGGTGGAAACAAAATGCTGTTTTCGTTGATATGCAAGGTAATAACGGATCGATGGATGGAGATACGGCAGCTGCGATGCGTTATACAGAAGCTAGACTTTCTAAAATCGCTGGAGAAATGGTTGCTAATATTAAGAAAAATACTGTTAAAATGGCACCTACATTTGACGATAGTATGATTGAACCTACTGTATTGCCTGCTAAGTTTCCAAATTTATTAGTTAATGGTAGTAGTGGTATAAGTA
>CAYJJT010000078.1:0-4899 GCA_964370575.1 uncultured Muribaculaceae bacterium
TAACTCCATTTTTGTATTAAATGTAACTGCGTTTTTCATATGAATTTGACAAGGAGAAGCTAATCTTCCTTGTAAAATATCTAACTGTTTTTCTGTATACATACACATCGGAAAACTATACTCAATCCACCAATCTTCAGTAATACTGCTAAGTTTATCTACCTGAGAAATAAATGCATTAATTAAATTAATGGGACTATTTTTTTGTAAATAAGAATAATCCTTGTCGGTTTCATTATTGTTGTCGATTACAAATGTAAATGAAAACTGTCTTGCACCATTTCTTTTCGCATTATACACTGATTTATAGAACCCTTGAACATTTTGATGTGTAATAACCATCGAACAAGTAAATTCAATTGGAAGGGACGACAAATTTCGAATAGCTCTATATTGTGTTTCTAAACCGTCAAATCCAGTTATTTCCATCCATTCTTTAGAGTCATTTCCTTTCATAGAAACATCAATATATTCAACACCCTCCTGAATTATTTTCTCGCAAAACTCTTTTTTTTCAAGCAATATTCCGTTTGTTGCAATTGCTACTACCATTGGGTGCTTCTTTCCTTTGACGTAGTTTAAAATTTCTGTTAAGTATGGATATGTAAGAGGTTCCCCTCCTGTAAAAAACATAAATTTAATTTCAGAATCAGCACAAAAATCAACAATACTTTTTAAATCTTTGTATTCTATAAAATCAGTCTCTGAATATCCTGCATTCTTGACGTAACAAAATTCACATCGCAAATTACAGGCTCGTGTGAGAACAACGGTACATTGTTTTAAATTCTTTGACATAAAATCCCCTCCATTGTAAATTTATAAATTTGTTATTCCATATAAAGATGATTTCTCATTTTTAAAAACATCTTTAGTTTGTCCCTGTGCCACTATCTTTCCACCAGCTTCTCCCCCATAAAGTCCAAAGTCAACAATATAATCCGCAACTTTAGCAATAAAATCAATATTATGTTCAATAATTACAATAGTTTCCCCTTTATTTTGAAGAGATTGTAACACATTAATAAATTTGTCAACATCAACATTATTAAGTCCTGATGTTGGTTCATCTAATATATATAAATTTTTTCCTGTAGAGGATGCACCTAATGCCTTAGCCAACTTAACGCGTTGCGCTTCGCCTCCTGAGAGATTCATAGACATTTGTCCTAATTTTAAATATCCCACACCTAAGTCAATCATGCTATTTAGTATCTGATAAATTTTCTTATTCTCGTGAAACACATCTCGTATATCGCTTATTGGAGCATTCAATACATCATTGATATTATTATCATTATATTCAACCATTAAAACATCTTCATTAAACCTTTTCCCATCACATTCAGGACAAGTAATAAATGAACTTGGTAAATAATTAAGTTCTATTTTTTGCAAACCTGTCCCTTGGCAACATTCGCATCTTCCGCCTTTTACATTCATACTAAATGCAGATGCTCCTATTTTCATTTTTTTTGCAGTACTTGTCTTTGCAAACAAATTTCTAATTTCATCAAAGATTTCCAAATATGAAACGATAGTTGATCGTGGTGTTTTCCCTATTGGGGACTGATTAACTTGTATCACTCTTCGGATACCATTCTCTCCACATATTGTTCCATGCTTATTATCTGATTTTCTCAAAACGCACGTTGCTATAACTGACGCTAAAGTAGATTTACCAGATCCTGAAACTCCAGTAATACAAGTAATTCCACCAATAGGAAAACGAACATTTTCATTATGAATATTTCTGTAATCTATATTACAAATTTCCAAAAACTTCTTTGCTATTTCAACCCTTTTAAAATCAATCTCACATTTATCTACAAGCGATTTTTTTGCTTCACTAATTAAATAACCACCATCTGGACCTCCAACTGGTCCCAATTCAATGATATTATCTGCGGATGCAATATACTGCTTATTGTGTTCTATAGCGATAACTGTATTGCCTCTTACAATCAAATTCTTTGTGCCTTCGATTATTTTAGCGATATCTCTATAATGTAACCCTTTACATGGTTCATCTAAAATATATATTAACCCCTTTAGCGAGCAAGTAAGTTGATTCGCAAGTCGAACACGTTGTCTTTCACCACCTGACAGTGTTGGAATTGCTCTGTTAAGACATAGATATCCTAAATCAAGCTGAATTAACACTTTAAGCTTAAAAAGCATATCTCCAATTAGCTGATCAACTAATCCCTTCTTGGTCGATGTAACATTTTCATATGTAAAATTATTTAATAAGTCGAACAACGATGTTAACTCTGTACTTTCAACCTCTCCATAGTTTAAACCCTCTATTTTATATCTGAGTACTTCCTGATTTAATTTTGCCCCACCACAAACATGACAAGGTATTTCTTCTAAATACTTCGAAAAAGCTCCTGTAGATATTGTTTCTCCGCCAGACTTTCTATCTAGTATTGCAGGGACAACTCCTTGTAATTTTACAAAATGTTGCTTTTTCCTTTTCCCTTCCTTATATGTAAGTTTATATCTAACCTGTTCATCTGAATAAAGTAATATATCTCGTTCTTTTTTACTTAGTTGTGAAGCCTTCTTATCTATATCAATTCCATAATATTCACAAAACGCTTCCAAGAATTTTTGTTCTTTACTTTCAGGTGCCCCTTTGTAATATAAGATTGCACCATTTCTCAAAGAAACATCTTGATCTGGAATTAACAACAGCTCGGATACCACAGATTCAATCCCTAATCCTGTGCAATTAGGACAAAATGATTTCGGATTATTCGAAGAAAAAAGTTTTTCAGAAACATTTAGATTTTGACTACTATTTATTATCGCAAATAAAGACCTTAAAAAATAAGATATTTCAGTTGTAGTTCCAATGGTTGATCTTGGGTTGACATTATAATAGTTTTGAGAAATATTAAGAGCGGGGCGTAGATTTTCAATAGAACCAACTTGTGGCTTATTCATCAATTTCTGCCCATAAATATTTCCCGTCATTCCTTCAAGAAATGCTCTCTGACTCTCTGCGTATATTGTATCAAAAACTAATGAAGATTTTCCACATCCAGAACATCCCGTTACACACGTAAATTTATCTAGTGGAATTTCTATATCTAAATGTTTCAAATTATTTTCATATGCATCCTTAATAATTATATTTTCCATATCTTATACTACCTCCTACACATATCAATAATGATGTATCGCTTGTAAACCTTTACAATAATGCTTTTTCAACTTTTTGATGTGTTAAAGCTGCAATATCGCAACGATATGAATTAATTTGATAAGGATTTCCGTCATCATTTTCGTTTGAATTCCACATCATACAGACAGTGCAATAGCCTCTATCCTTACAATTTACACATTGAGAAAATTTTGAACGTTTTATTTTTCTCAAATTCTGTACCACATTCGATAATTCCCATATTTCTTTAACTGTTTGGCTACTTAAATCTCCAATAATATTATTTTGCCATCCTGCACACGGAAATACTTTACCATCTGTTTTCACACAAAAGCTATACCGACATATCGAGCAAATAGGATCATTTTCATCCAGCAATACTTTGTTTTGAGCAATATCGTAAATCCATTGTGCAAATCCCTCTTTTATTTCCAAATCGATTATTTCACTAACTTCATCTACAGATAATCGATTATCTAAATTACCTTGAGAATGATCATATGTAGCAAAAATTTGTGGTTCACTAACTACACCAATATTGTGATTCCATCCCCAATGTAAGACCTCATCAAAACTTTTCTTATTCTGTTTAATAATAGGACACGAAATCTGTACTGGAATTCCCTCTGCACAAAGTTTCAAAATACTATCTGTTGTTTTTTCAAAACTTCCTCTCAGTTGCGTAATAGAATCATGGATAAAAGAATCAATTGAATATAATGACACCTGAACAGATAAAAGCGGATTTTTCTTCATTTCTGATACAATTTCGTCTGTCAACAAAGTCAAATTGGATAATACATTAACAGCCAGCCCTTTTTCTCTACATTTCTTTAAAAAAGCTATAATATCCTTATGTAAAAGAGGTTCTCCTCCTGAAAATGTTACATGTACAATATTTGATTTTAGTCCATCTTCTAGAATTCTATAAAAAAGAGAAGAATCTATTAGGTGGTTTTTGCAATCTTCTGGTATATAGCAATGAATGCAATGTTCATTGCAAGCATCTGCAATATCTATATGAATGCTTCTCAAAAATTCATTTGAATTTATCTCCTTTCCAACACAACCATCACTTGCCAAAGCATCTTGATTAAGATTTAGTTTTTCATTTTTCAATGTATTTATCACAAAACAATCTATACAGGCATCTAAACTTTCTCCATGACAAACATATCCTTCTTCAACGAACAACTCAAAAAATTCTATGGTATCATATTTAAGAGTTTCCAAATCTACACCTACAAAAATTTTTGACAGATTTTCAACAATTTCATCTATTGACCGTGGTATTTTATCAAGCATACTCAACATTACCGCACCACTTGCTGATACAAATTTCTCTCCAAGTCGCTTTCTGTTATCATTTAACATAAAATATCTATATTCTGAGACATCAGTAATATATCCATGTTTTGGATACTTACGGAATAAAATGTCATTCCTGAGTTTATAATACATATTTAGACCTCCCCAATTCTCATTCTTTCAGCCAAAAAAGGCGCACAGCAAAATTGCTCTACACCTTTAAGTACTCTTCTTGTATCCTACGCTTTATTTACACTACAAGGTCTTCCGCAAGGTCCATCTCCGCACTTTGCTAAATCTACAGTTACTTGATTAATTACAACTGGTTTTACATATTCCATAGTCCTATCCCCTTTCCAAATTATGGTAGTGTCAAGTTTGACACCCCTTTTTTTGTTTTTTTCTTTCATAAATCCTTT
>CAYJJT010000079.1:0-4895 GCA_964370575.1 uncultured Muribaculaceae bacterium
TCTGTGGTTGTAACAATTGTATTGCAATGTCCTTTGTAAACCTTTTTTCCATATAGTCGTTTATTACCGTTAAGGTAGTATCGTTTGCAACAGGCCCTATAACCAAGTCATATATAGTATCGATATACTCTCGCCTGTTTTTTACCACAAAATCTAGCCATTCTTCGTTAGCACTTTCAAAACGCAAGGCTTTTAGAGAATCTTGTGTACTATCGTCAAAAATATACGTGTTAACCACCGGCACATGTGGCTCTCTTTTTTTTGAGATTGTTTTAGCCCATCTTATTGCTTGTTCTTTGGATGTGGTTACATAAAAGCCCGCCCCAAAATCTAATAGGCGTATATTTTCTAGTATTTTTGGCTCTTTAACTTCTACATTGCTACCGTGGTACAGTTCCATTACTTTTGTGTCTCCTGTGAGAGTATACTTTTATTATAGCATAATACGCGAGTTTTGTGGAGGGTTTTATTTAGGGGGTAACCTATTTGCTATCTCCAGACGTATTGCCATCCCACTTATATTTTCTAACTAAGCCTTCTTTTTTTGTAAAAAACTTTCGTTTATCTTTATAGATAACTTTCTTTAGTAACCACCCTGAATCTTTTCCTGCCGATTCAACTGCATCTGCATCATCTTTTCCCAAGTCAATGTGCTTAGTGTATAGAGCAATAAGGGGTGTATTATTCCAATAATAATTATCTCCACCCATCAAATCACGCATTGCAAACCATTTCTTTGGTTTATTTTTACACCAACAATAAACTGCACTTTGTAAAAAGTTTAGAATGTCATTTTCTTTTCCTTCAATCCCTCTTACATTTCGTACTTCTGAGTATTCTCCTTTAAAAGACATAAAAGCCTCCTTTAAATTACGTAAAATGAACTAATTTATTATTTTTTTCAACAAAGTCTAATATTGCTTTAATTTCACTCTGTTGCTCTGTTTGTACATCAGAAGAACCTGACATTGATACTAAACTAGCAGTAACTTCCTTAAATAGTTCTATCTCACCTGATGGAACTGTGTTTTCCCAAGAGAGAACTGATACGTTATTAACTGGAAAATTAAGCATTGTAGCAAGGTTGTAATCATTAAGATTTGAAAGTTTCTTGACATCTTTAGCATAACCAAAATTAAAAATTGTTTCAAAGTAATATTTCACAAACTTCACATAAGCATTGCTCGAATTTATATTCGTCTTAACTTCAAGAGAATTAAAAATAGTTAATGCTTCAAAAAAAACTTTTTTATTCGTAATGTTAATAGCGTTCATCATTTTAATAAATTCTTCATCAATAGATTTTTGATCAGAAAACTTGCTGTAGAAAGCCAATAGCTTTAGCCAAGACTCAGATTCATCTGAGTAGATGCGGAATCCTTGAAACAAAGTAGAAATTGAAATATCTTTTATTAATCTATTAAAAATATCAACTTTATCTTCAAGTAGTTCATCAAGAACTTTGTTTTTTATTTCACTTACAATGTTTTCTAAATCTGTATATTCATTTTTGCCACTTGCAAGTAAATGCCAAATAAGACTGTCAATTTTTTTATTTTTTTCTAACACTTCAATTTTTTCCAAACTATCTAAATCTTGCAAAAAGCTCATATCAAATGCTGGTAAAAGGTCTTTAAAATTAAAATCAAAAAAGCTTAGCACAGCTAATCTATTCTTATTATCTATATTTCTAAAAACTAAGTTGTAATCAATCTTTTTTTCATTCTGGTAAAGAGAATTATCTTTATTGTTACTTTCATATAAATTATTTAATTGCAAAATATTATAGTTTTTCTCATTATATGTAAATTTACATATATCAATAAAGCTATCTGCAATATTCATAGAAGTATACAAGTCATACATAAAGTGCTTAACTAAAAAGAATGTAATAACAATTCTTTTTTCTTGTTCAGATTTTCCCAATTTGTGTATGTACATATTTACTTCACGAAGAAATAATAGTACTTTTCGAATTTGAGGGTAAACTTTTAACTGTATCGTATCATCTATTTTGAAATGCTTTATAAGATAGCAAGTATAGTGTACTGGGTGTCCTAAAAAATCAAAATCTTTTTCATTTAAGAACTCAAAATGTTTCGACTTTTCAGATTTTCCCTTATAAAGTATTCCAGTTATTAAATTTTCGAAAGGTACTGGTGTTAATTTCATTGTGTAGGGAATATATTTTTCAATATATTTCCTATCTTTATCTAAAATCGAAAGTAAATTTTCCTCATCATATTGAAATAGCACTTTAATATTTTCTGACTCTGTTAACTTCTCTATGATGGAAAATACTTTATGTATAATTTCAATATTTTTTATCCTGTCAATATCTTCAAAGGATAGAATAATAGGCCTATCAAGCTTTTTAACATCTGTGAGAATAGCATTAAATAGTTCCGAATACGAATATTCTTTTACAAAAAAAACATCCCAGCCACGAAAAATAGGCTGTTTTAATAATGCAGATAATTTTCTAGATGCAATAGAAAGTATCTTATTTCTTTCAAGTATAGAATTGATTTCATTTACTATATGACTTTCAACTGAATCACAGGTTACTGACATTATTCCTATGAAAACAAAATGGAACTTGACTTTATACTCTTGTTCAAATAATTTCATTAAATATGTCTTTCCATCTCCCCAAAGAGACTCAAGCCCTACAACTTCAAACCTATTCAAATAATTACAAAGACGCTCTAAATCATTAGCCCTCTCTATGAAGTAATTTTTTTGCTTATTTTTATTTTTAGAGAATAAATTTGCAATACCTACTATACAAAAAAGTAATAATAATACACTTGCATATGAAAAATACAAAATATCTTGTAAATCCCTAACAATTCGAAACCCTTCTTGATGTTTAACGTAAAAAAAAATGATTAAATTCCCTATAGCTATGCACAAATAGTGAAAATAAAATACAATATTTTTACATACCCAAAAAGAAAAAAATATAAAGAAAAATATTACTACTCCCAAAACTAAGTAGGCTTCAAAATTCACACTAAAATAATGAAAGAAAAAAATAGATACAATTATTGTAATACAAGTTGTTTGAAAGTACGGCAAGAAATTCTTATTAAAAATCTCTTCTAGAAAAACTAAAACAAAAAAACCACCTATTATAAGTATATAAATAAAAAACAGTATTAACTCAAACCCTAAAGAAGTATTTAATATTTTGCAACCATTTACCATTAGTAGGGCAATTATGTTTCCACAAGCAAGCGTTAGGTACATAAGAAAAAATAAGTCTTTCTTAATAAAACGTATAAAAATATTGATAAGAAAAAAGCACATCAAACAACCAATTGCATATTTTAGTACATCTAGTTCGTATCTTAAAAATAACTTCTTCGAAATATAAAGGCTCAGAAAAAAAAGCAATCCTGAACACAATAGCTTTACAACAATTACATTAGTAAGCACTCTTTTTGTTTTACCAATTTTTTTTTTGCGGTTTGCGAAAACATTATCCATCCTCAGGCTCCTCACAATCATCTTCTCTAATATATTTTAAAACCTGTTCATAATATTCCGGATATTCTTTTAACACATCCAAATACATTTCTTTGTTATAATTACCATGTTTGTAAAAAGAGTAAAAACGCAAAAATAAGGAATCTTCATAAACCTCTTTAAATTGCTCAATAAGGTATGAAACTGCTTTTGTATTGCTAAGCATTACAAGAATGCCACTTGTCAAATCACTTCTTGATATATTATCTAAATTATCTCTAATTTTATAATTTATTTTCACCATGATATCGAGATATTTTACAATATAGTTATAATGTTCAAAATATGAAACAATATTTATCAGTTCCAGTGTTTTCCTCTCACACTTTTGCAAAACAGTTGCTAAAACCTTCTTATAATTTCCATTCGTAATTTCGATATTTTTCTCAGCCAACACTTTCACACTAGTATCAGTTGCGTAATCCCTATCGAATTCCAAAGCTTTTAATTGTGTGCCAAATTCCCAACAAATACTCTCCAGCTTGTCATCAAGGGGAATAATATTTTCACTAATAAAAGATTTAATTGTAGCTTTCTCATTTTTTATACTTTGCTCAATTTTATCTTTATCTATTTTCGCTTGCTCTCGCTTTTCTTTTTTTCGCTCGCTATATTGAGCCCAAAAGAAGAGAACAAAAGGGATAAGTATAGTTGCTAAAGAAGCATATACAGAAATTATGTCTTTATTTTCTAATAAAAAACTATTCATTAGTTCCCCTTAAATTCATAAACTTTTAACACCCATATAAATTCTAAACCTTATGAAAATTCATATCTCCTGTAGTTTTTCTATCTGTAAAATATTGACCCTTAATATTTTCAGGGTTTTCAACATTTAGAATTACTGTTCCATAGTGTATTGCACTTCTATCTCTTACTGCTGCATTTGGAGTATTCAGATAAGTATAAGTTAATTGTATTTTGCCAGAAACTTCATTTATTGATGAAAAAATTGACTTGCTTTCACTTTCTTCCGTTTCTAAAGTAATATTTACTCCTAAAAATGTTTGCTTTATTTTTACCATTGCATCCCTTTTTTTATTATCATAGGTAGACGTAATTACTCCTTTATAACACTTAAATAATTTGGGTGTTTTACAAAAAGGAATACATCTCCAGAGAATTTTTTCATAAAATACCATAATTATTGTTGTTATCCCGATTGCTTTTCCCATCAAGCTGAAAAGTGAAAATTCTAAGGAAAGCATATTATTTATAACAAACCATAGAACAACAAAAATTACAATAGCAACCCCAGAACTAAATTTTATAAAGTTTTTCATTTTTTCATTCATTCAATTACTCCGTAATATTGTATTCATAGAAATTGCGTAAATCATCAACAAATCTTTTATAGTTTTCTA
>CAYJJT010000080.1:0-4810 GCA_964370575.1 uncultured Muribaculaceae bacterium
CCATTTGGTATATTGTAGGTTTTGCTTTAATTTACTTTATTCTCAAAATTAAAAATGAGTATATATATCGAAATATTTGGTATTTTTATGGAATAGGAATTATTTTGCTTATTGGTTTATTTTTCTTTGGTACTCCTATTAATGAAGCACAATGCTGGTATGTAATACCTGGAATCGGAAATTTTCAACCAAGTGAGTTAATGAAAATTATTCTAATTATAACTATTGGGACTATGATTAACAAATTTAATGAAGATTATAATAAACCTTCAATGTTAGAAGAATTTATATTTATTATTAAAGTTCTATTAGTAGTAATTATTCCAAGTGTTTTAACTTTTTTACAACCTGATACTGGGGTTGTGTTAATATACTTGATAATTACAATAGTGATGTTATTTGTATCTGGAATTAGATATAGATGGTTCTTATTTGGAATTGGTTTTATAGCGTTATTAATTGGTGGGATACTTAGTATATATTTTACTAATCAAGAATTATTTACTGATGTTTTTGGTTCTTCTTTCTTCTTGAGAATTGACAGATTACTAGACTGGTCTAATAAAAGTGGATATCAATTACAAAATGGATTAAATTCTATTGGTAGTGCCGGCATGATTGGAAATGGGTTTAACAATACCCCGTTATACTTTCCTGAAGCTCAAACAGATTTTATTTTTGCAGTGTTTGCTAGTAATTTTGGATTTATAGGATCATGTTTATTGATAGGATTAATAATATTTTTTGATATAAGATTAATTATAATTGCACAAAGAAGTAAAAATAAAATTAATAAATATATTATAAGTGGTATTGTAGGAATGCTTTTATATCAGCAAATTCAAAATATTGGGATGACTTTTGGTCTAATGCCCATAACTGGTATAACTCTTCCATTTATTAGTTATGGAGGAAGTAGTTTAATTAGTTATATGCTAATAGCTGGTATCTTCTTCAACATTTCCAATGATCAATTAAGATATACAAATTAAAAAAGGAATATATAATATATTCCTTTTTTAAAATTTTAATACTTCAACATCAGCATCTGTATTTATAATAACATTTTCATCTTTAAATTGATTAGTAGTTAAAATTCTTGGTACTAAATCGTCTTTTTTTTCAACTTTTTTAGTATCTTCAATTGAAAAAGTAAAATCATCTAATTGTTTATTACTAGAAACATTATTTCTAATTTCTTTTTCTACTTCATTTGTAGAATCTTCTATATCTAGAAAGAATTCATTAGTTTTAATATCATTTTGATTTACATCTTCTTTTGCATTCATTCTATCTTTTGTTTCTTCAATATTTACTACTAATTCTTCAGCTACTTCAACTGGCACATTAACTTCACTATTAGACTGTATTTCTAATTGCTTTTTTTCATATTTTAATACTTTAGTAATTAATACTGCAATATACATTCCTAAAATTGAAATAGATATAGTAAGTATTATTAATATTTGTAAAACTGTTTCATTATTCATTTTATCCCTCTATTCTATTGGTATTATATCATAAATAAATTCATATATTCAATATAAAAAATTCACAATTGTGAATTTTAAAGTACTATTGCAAATAAATTCCCTGAACCTTTATTTACTAATTTCGATAAAGTTCCTTGCAATTTATATCTAACATTATCTGGTAATAGTGATAACTTAGCTTGAATACCTTCTTGTACTATTTTATCTAGACTACGACCAAATATTTCACTTTTCCATATGTTTTCAGGTTCTTTATCACGATCTTTTAGTAAATAATCAATAAGTTCTTTACTTTGGATTTCACTTCCTATTATTGGTTCAAAAGTAGATTCTACATCAATTCTAAACATGTGAATAGACGGAGCAATCGCTTTTAGCTTAATTCCATATCTACTACCTTGTTTGATTATTTCTGGTTTATCTAGTTGCATATCAAGTAATGTAGGACTTGCGACTCCATAACCTGTTTGTTTAACCATTTTAAGAGCATCTTTGATTTGATCATATTCTTTTTTAGCAATGTTAAATTCTTGAAATAATTCTAATAAATCTGCCTTATTACTAATATCTACCCCTATAATATCTTTTAGAATTTCATCATATAAATAATCTGGAGCATTTAGTGTTACAACTACTTTACCAGTTACTGTATCTACTTCAGATAAAAATGCTGATTTTATATTTTCATCTGTTTCAAAAGGAATTGTTATTTTATCTATATCTTTCAATTTATCTATTTCGATGACACTTTCTTTAATTTTATCTATATAACTTCTTTTTAACCAATGATCCATATTTAATTTACTTATCCAAGATGGCATATTTACTTCTACTTCTACTACTGGAAATTCATATAATGCTTCTTTTAAAATATTATATATATCACGTTCAGTCATATTTTCTATACTAATTGGCATTACAGGTACACCATATTCTTCTTTTAAATCTTGAGCTAATTTTTCTGTTTCTGGTAACATTGGATGAGTTGAATTTAATATCACTATAAATGGCTTTCCAATACTTTTTAATTCATCAATGACTCTTCTTTCTGCTTCTAAATAATCTTCTCTATTAAGTTCACCTATTGAACCATCAGTAGTAACTACTATCCCAATACTTGAATGATCTTTAATTACTTTTTCTGTTCCTATTTCTGCTGCCTCAATAAATGGTATTTCTTCATCGTACCAAGGTGTTTTTACTAATCTAGGACCATTCTCATCTTCATAACCTTTTGCATTGGGTATAACATATCCAACACAATCTACAAGTCGAATATTAGCGCTTATTTTATCTATATTTATATTTGCTGCACTACTAGGTACAAACTTAGGTTCCATTGTCATAATTGTCTTACCTTGAGCACTTTGTGGAATTTCATCTAGTGCTCTTTTTTTTGCATACTCATCTTCTATATTAGGTACCACTAAATTTTCTATTACTTTTTTTATAAAGGTTGATTTACCAGTACGCACAGCTCCAACTACTCCTAAGTAGATATCTCCCCCAGTTCGTCCTGTAATACTAGCAATAATATCTAATTTATCCATATTAACCTACTTTCTATCTACTGAAGTATATGTTTAGTTCAAATAGATATGAAAAAAATAAGTAAAATTACTTATTTTTTATTTTCAAATCGTTATACAATTTATTTATTATTTCTATATCACTAGAATCGAACTTTCTAGCAAATAACATTTTAGATTTTTTCAATTGATCATAATCATTAATTGAAAATGTATAAGGACTCCCTCTTTCCCAATCAATTTCTCTCATTATAGATTTATAATTATTATCATATTTTTGATGATATAAATTATTTTTAAATGGCGAATTATATACTAATGTTTGAACAAATAGCTCATCTGCACAATTGGAAAATTTAAAATATTTATAAATTGTTTTTTTATTTTTTAAAATATAAGCAACTAAATCTGAAGTTATACTGCACCAATTAGCACCAAATTTTATATTGATATTTTTTTTCTTTAATCTATCTACTTTAAATTTAGTTTGTATCTTTAACGAAATACAATTTGTTAATGAAGCCAGTTTTCTTTTATAACGATTTTTATATCTAATATATCCAGGGAAAAAGTGATATTTATTTATTCTATTTACTATTTTATTTTTTTTCTCTAGTCCTGAGTAATGTATAAATTCTTTACCTATATTTTTTTCGAAAAAATTATATATTTCAATGTTTTGTTTCAATGGAAAATCTACTCCAGACATAACATGATAATATGAATATTTTTGATCAAACTTATTGTTGTAAGCAGAATCGAATAATAATAATTCACACTGAATTTGAGAAAAGCCTGTCCAACGAACATCAATCCTTTTTGTGAAAATAAGTTTTGACTTTTTAACTATAGAGTTAAATTTATGAAAATCAAAATTTTTAACTTTTTTATCTATATGTAAGTAAATATCATTATAGTTAGAATCTAAAATTTTTAACTGTTTTTCTAATATTTCAAAATTATTATGTGCCATAATAAGATAAGCATGCTTATTCATTTTCTTCATTTTTTTCGATTTCCTCCATTAAAGTTTCCCATTCATTTACAATTTTTTTTATATCAAAGTTATTTACATATATAAGTGCATTCTTTGACAATTTAATTCTTAGTTTTTCATCTTTAATAAATTTTATTAAATTTTTTTTATATTCTTCAATATCATTTTGTTTTATAAGAAAACCTGTCTCTTTAGTAATGACTTCAGAAGAAGTCTCACCAAAATTAAAAGCTATTACTGGAACACCAACACTATTAGCCTCTAAAACAGTAATTGGAAATCCTTCATATTTTGAAGTCATAATCAATAAATCATAATTACTTATAACCTTTTCTGGTTCATTCGTAGAACCTTTAAAATTTATATTTTCATTTGTATTTATAACTTTTAAAATATCATCTTCTATAGTACCTACACCATAAATATCAAGTGAAATTTTATTTTTTAATTCTTTTTTTGTTAACTCATCTATCATTTTAACACATAAATTTAATCTCTTTTCTTCCGAAAATCTGGCTAAAAAAACTAATTTTATTTTATCATCGTTATGATTTTTTTTCTTAATATTTAATAACTTTAAAGGATTATAAATATGAGTACTATTATTCAACCCAAAGTTCTTAGCATCATTACTTGTTTTCTTTGTTAACCAAATAAATTTGTGTATATCGTATTTGTACTTATTGAATATCCTTTTTTGGCTTCTATTTTCATTTACTTGTTCAAAATTTGTATGATAGTGATTTACTGTTTTATGAAGAAAATAACTCGGAATTGCTTGAAGCAATTCA
>CAYJJT010000081.1:0-4790 GCA_964370575.1 uncultured Muribaculaceae bacterium
TAAGGGATAGTTAAACTAATTAATGAATATATAGTTATATTATTTATTACTATATTATACTGATTTATATTTATTAATTGTATAAAATTAATTATTATATTTAATAGAAATATGTTAAAAGAAAATAACTTTTTTTTTATTAAAAAAATACTTAATATTAAATAAAGCATATTATCACCTAATTAATATTATTTTAATAATTAAAAAAAAGAAGCCTGGCTTCTTTTAATAACTAATATCTATAGTATAAATTAGATATTCAGGATTAAGTTTATTAGCTGAGGAAGATAAATCTATTTTAATATTTGTAATTTTATTATTTAATTCAGTGGTTGTGATATTAATATCTTCTCCTATACTTAATTCATCTGTAATTTGATTATATACTTCATAAAATTTTTCACTTTTAATAGTATAACTTATAACTTCTTCTCCAGTTTCGTAATCAGTAGTTGATACTTTTGTAGCTGACTCTATTAACTTATAAATATTAGAACTAGTTAAATTATAAAATTGATATGGTACAGGGCTTTCAACAATTTGTTCATTATTATCAATTATTGATATAAAACTATTATCTTCCATTCTATAACTAATATCATTATAAATAAAATTTTGAGTATCTCCATTTACATTTCCAATTATAGTTGAAAGATTATTATTTATATTATAAACTTGCGTAAAATCATAATTTTCATTTACTACTAATTGCTCTAATGCATCTACATTTTTTAAAATATTTTGTTCGTTATAATTATTTTGGTTATCAATATTCATCCTCAACATCATAACTACTATTCCAATAAATACAAAATATATAATTAATTTACAAGGAACTCTATTTTCTTTATAAAATTTTATTGCAGCTTTTATTTTTACAAAACGTTCTTTTTTAGTTTCCTTTTTATCTTTTACTTTTTTCATCTTTATCCTAACACTTTACCTAAAATACTATTTTTATCTTGTAATCCATTTAAATAACTACTCGCTAGCATTTTTCCTTTTCCTTCTATTTGAATTTCAGTAAATACTATTTCACCATTACTTACTTTAACTCCAAATCCATCACTATAAATATTCGTAATAGTCCCATTTAACTCATTAGGATATGAATTATTGGATACATAACTTGACCAAACTTTCATAATTTTATTATCCATTTTAGTAAATGCTCCTGGCCATGAATTTAAACCTCTAATTTGGTTATATATCTCTCTTTTACTTTTATCAAAATGAATTTTTTCATCTTCTCTAGTAATATTAAATCCATATGATGCTTCACTATGATTTTGAGGAGTTCTAGTATTAGTTCCTTCTATAATTGAAGGTAGTGTATCTAATAATAAGTCTCTACCTACAAGAGCTAATTTATCATGTAATGAGCTTACTGTTTCTATATCAGTAATATCAACTTCACGAGTACTTATAATATCTCCTTCGTCCATACGCTTACTCATATACATAATAGTAATACCTGATTTTTTATGTCCTTTTAATATCGCATGATGAATCGGCGCTCCACCTCTTAATTTAGGTAATAATGATGCATGAACATTTATACAACCAAGTCTAGGTATTTCTAAAATTTCTACTGGTAATATTTGGCCATAAGCACATGTAATAATTAAATCTGGTTCAAAAGCTTTAATTTCGTCAACATGATTTTTTATTTTCTCAGGTTGAATTACAAGGATCATATTTTCATTACCAAACTTTTTTACTGGTGTTGGAACTATTTCTCTTTTTCTTCCAACCATACGATCAGGTTGAGTAATTATTGCTCTAACTGGATAGGTGTTTGCTAATCCTTCTAATACTTTAACACTAAATTCTGGCGTTCCCATAAATATAATTTTTAATTCTTTTTTTACTTCTAATTCTTCTAAATTCATAATTCACTCTCCTATATCTTATTTGGATTAATATCAATTAACACTTTAATATTTCTATTACTTTTATACTTATTATATATGAATTCTAACTCTTTATAAATACTTTTTAAATTTTTGTACTTAATTATTACTTGCATATAATATATATTATTTATTTTAGGCATACTTGAATTACTAGGACCAAGTATAACGTTATTACTTAATTCTCTTTTAAAATAGTTACTAATTTTACTAGCTTCTTCTTTTAATAATTCATAATTATTACTACTAATTTTAATTAAACACAAATTAAAATACGGTGGATAAGATAACAACTTTCTGACTCTAACTTCTTCATTATAAAAACTTATATAATCATGTTTACTGGCAAGAGTAATACTATAGTGGTCCATATTAAACCCTTGCATCACTACTTCTCCACTAACTTCGCCACGGCCACTTCGTCCTGATATTTGACTAAGTAATTCATAAGTTCGCTCACTACTTCTAAAATCTGGGATATTTAAACTACTATCAGCATTAATAACTCCAACAAGTGTTACATTTGCGAAATCTAATCCTTTAGCAATCATTTGAGTACCTACTAAAATACTATATTCTTTATTTTCAAAACTATCTAGTATTTTTTGATGAGAACCTTTTCTTTTAGTCGTATCAACATCCATTCTAATCACCTTAGTATTAAACATGTGTTCTAATTCTTCAGCTAATTTTTCTGTACCTAATCCTTTATAAGTAATATCTTCACATCCACATTTATTACATTTAGCTGTTACAGGTTTATAATAATTACAATAATGACATTTTAAGGAGTTTATTTTTTTATGATATATAAGCGGAATATCACAATTAGGACATTTATCAACTTCTCCACAATCATTACAAGATAAAATAGTAGAATAACCTCTTCTATTTAATAATATCATTATTTGTTCACCCTTAAGTAAGCGATCATTAATTTTATCTGCTAGTAATTTCGAAATTATTCTTCTTCCATATTTTATTTCGTTTTTCATATCCACTAAATGAATTATAGGCATTTTATTATTAACTCTATTTTTCATTTCTAATAAAGTATATACTCCTATTTTACTTCTAGTATAAGATTCATTAGATGGTGTTGCACTTCCTAATACTACTGGACAATCATAATTTTTTGCTCTATGCAAGGCAATATCAATTGCATTATAAAAAGGTATTGTATCTTGCTTATAAGTTGATGAATGTTCTTCATCTACAATTATAATACCAAGATTAGTTAGTGGTGCGAAAATAGCACTTCTAGCACCAATGACTATTTTTACTTCACCACTAGTAATTCTACGCCACTCATCAAATTTCTCACCATCACTAAGTCCACTATGTAATATAGCAACTACACTTCCAAATCTTGCTTTAAATATACTTACTAATTGAGGTGTTAAACTTATTTCTGGTACTAAAACTATTGCTTCTTTATTACAATTTATAACTTCATTAATTAATGTCATATATACTAATGTTTTACCACTACCTGTTACTCCGTGAAGTAAATAAGGAATAAATTTATTAATATCTTTTACCACTATATCAACTACTTTTTGTTGTTCATTAGTAAGTTTATAATTAATATCTTCTTTTTCACTAACAGAAACTTCACGATACATTTCTTCTTTAAGTTCTGAAACAATATTTTTTTTAATTAATGTATTTATACTAGAAGATGAAATAGAAATTAATTCACTTTTTAATATTTTTCCTTTTTCTTTTAATAAATTTACAATCAATGCTTGTTTAGAACTAGTTGGTTTATAATCTACATTATTTAATTTTATATAACTATAATATTTTTTATTAATAATTACACCATTTTTAGCTTTTAAAGCTTTTGGTAACATAGCTTGATAAGCACTAGTCTTAGTACATAAATATTTACGACTTATATAATCTCCAAGTAATAATAATTCTTTATTTAAAACTGGGTTATCATCCACTACAGCTAATATATCTTTTAATTCATAATTAATCTTATCATTATTAAAACCAACAATAAATGCTTCTAATATTTGATTGTGAAAATTAATTGTCACACGCTTACCTATTTCAATTTTATCAATCAAATTATTAGGTACACTATATGAAAATAATTTATCAACACCAGTAGATTTAATTTCAGTTACTACATTAATTACCATTTTATCACCTAATAATATTATAAACTATATTAATTACATATACAATTATATAAGCATAATTATACTTTAATAAAATAAGTTATTACTAGGAGTGATTTAATGTTCAATTTTATTAAGAAATTATTCAAAGATTTTTATATTTTTTCAGCTGCATATTCCAATAATTTATTTCCAGATCCGCTTTCAAAAGAAGAAGAGGAAATGTATGTTGGTAAATGTAAACTTGGTGATAGTATGGCTCGTAATAAGCTTATTGAGCACAATTTAAGATTAGTAGCTCATATAGTTAAAAAATACGATCATAAGCGTGAGGATATTGATGATTTAATTAGTATTGGGACTATTGGACTTATTAAAGGTGTAGATTCATATAGTTTTAAGCACGGCACTAGAATAACTACTTATTGTGCTAGATGTATTGAAAATGAAATATTAATGCATTTTAGAAATGATAAAAAGAATAATAAAAATATAAGTATAAATGAAGGAGTTGGTTATGATAAAGATGGTAATGAAATTACTTTCTTAGATATTTTAAAAACACCTAATCCAGATTTTACTCTTGATATTCATCTTAAAGATAATATTCAATTATTAAAAAAATATTTTATTAATTTAAATGATCGAGAAAAAGAAATTATAATAGCAAGATATGGACTTGATAATAATGATCCAGTTACACAAAAAGATATTGCTAAAAGATTAAATATATCTAGAAGTTATG
>CAYJJT010000082.1:0-4789 GCA_964370575.1 uncultured Muribaculaceae bacterium
CACATTAATAAACAAACCATATTTAGTAGATGGTAGATTTCCAGAAAATGCTGGTGAAATTACTATTTTGCCTAATTTCGCTAAAAGTAATGATCTTGAAATAGGAGACAATATAACTATTTTAGATAAAAATTATAAAATAGTAGGATATACTTATGCAAGTGATTATATTTATCCTTTAGTATCGATGAATCAGCCAATATTTGATGAGAAATATAATAATATAGTATTTATGCTAGAGAGTGACTACTCACTTTTTAATGGTTTTAACAATGATACTTATAGTATAGTATTAAATGGTGACTTTGATCGTGAAAATAGAATTAACTTATTGGAAGATAATTCAAATAATGAAGATGATAATTTTGAAAAATTATTAAGTAATGCTAGAGAAGAAAGAGATTCTATGGCAGTGTTTAACTTGATGCTAGAAAATGAAGAAAAATCAATTAAAGCAAGTGTTAATACTTATATTAGAATTATTAGAACTGATATGATTCAATCAGAATTTGACTCTAACAGAACGTTTGCAGAAGCCTTTTTATATTTATTGTTATCTGTTGCTGTAGTAGTTATCTTAGTAATTACTAAAAAACGTATTGATGATGAAAGATTACAAATAGGTGTTTTAAAATCACTAGGTTATAAAAGATATCAAATAGCAATTAGTTATTTAGTATATCCTATTATTGGTTCAATAATAGGAGGACTATTAGGGTATGTAATAGGAATATTACTTCATTATCCATTAACAAGTATGTATGTATCATATTTTACTTTACCAATCAATAATTTTGTTTTTGATTCAACTTATTTATTTAATTCAGTAGTTATACCAACTATATTATTAAGTTTATTATCATTTATAATAGCTTATATAATGTTGCGTAAAAAACCATTAGAATTATTAAAAGAAGGTAGTAATTTAAAAGTAAATATTTTAAGTAAAGTAACTAATAAATTAACGTCATTTATGAAATTTGAATCAAGATTTCGTTATCAATTAGCATCACGCTCAATTGGTAAGTTATTAATAGTTACTTTAACATCATTTTGTACTGGATTACTATTAACTTTAATTATGATTGGATCAAATTTATTTACTTCAATGATAGATAATATGTTTGATGCTATGAAATTTGATTATATAGTTAATTATAGTGTGATGAATGAAGATTATAATGAAGAAGATGACTTCGCAATTACTGGAAGTTATGAAGTAGTTAAAGTTACTGATAAAAATGGTATAGAAAAAGAGTTAGAAGATGAAAATTATTCGATTTCATTAAGTGGAATTGATAATACACTTAAATATATAGAAATTAAAAATAAAGATGAACATGATTTATTGGATGATTTATTTATTGAAGATAATTCAATTGTAATTAATAGTACAACAAGTGAATATATGAATGTAGATGTTGGTGATTATTTAACTTTTGATATAAATAATATAAAAGTTAATTACGAAATTGTTGGGATAGATAATCAATATTTACAACCAAGTGCTTACGTAACACGAGAAAGTTTAAGTAGCGTTATGGGATATGAAAATATAGTATATAATACTAAATATACTACTAATAATGATTATAGTAATTTGGATAATATAAGTTCTGAAGAAGTAGAAAATATAAATAGTATTTTTACTGTAAACGAGTTAAAGACTAATATAGAAAAACAAATAGAAGTAATGAATACTATGATTTATATAGTAATATTCTTCGCTTCATTTATGGTATTTATAATAGTTGCTGTAATTGCAAATATAGTAGTTGAAGAAAATAAAAAAACTATATCATTAATGAAAGTTATTGGATATGATAATAAAGAAATAAGTAAAATAGTACTTAAAATATATACACCATTTATAATAGTTGCATATTTAATATCTATTCCAGTAATGATATATATACTGAAATATATATTGTCTATTATATTAGTTGATACTGCTATGGTTATCCCGATTAGCTTATCACCAATAATGGCTATAATTGGTTTGATTGGATTATTAACTGCTTATTATATTGCTGTTAGTATTTCAAAAAAATTATTAAATAAAGTGCCACTTGCTGTTGCACTAAAAAGAGAGTAGGTATTTATGGAATTATTAAAAATGAAAAATGTTTCTAAAATATATAAATCTGGTGATATCATTACTAAAGCACTCGATAACGTTGATTTTACTATAAACGAAGGTGAGATAGTAGTTATACTTGGTGCAAGTGGTAGTGGTAAAACAACAATGCTTAATTGTATGAGTGGATTAGATACAGTAACAACTGGTGAAATAAAATTTAAAGACAAATGGTTAACTAGTATGAGTGACCGAAAAATCACTAATTTTAGAAAAGAACATTTAGGATTTATATTTCAAACTTATAACTTACTAGAACATTTAAATGTTTATGAAAATATTTTAGTAGGTGCGAGACTTGCTAATGAATGTACTGATATAAATGAAATAATGAAAACTGTAGGTTTATATAAGCATAGAAAAAAATATATGTATCAACTAAGTGGTGGAGAGCAACAAAGAGTTAGTATAGCAAGAGCACTTGCTAAGCAACCAGAAGTTATGTTTTGCGATGAACCAACAGGAGCATTAGATGAAAAAACAGGTAAAATAGTTTTAGAATCACTTGTAAGTGCAAATGAAAGATTTCATACTACAATGCTTATAATTACTCATAATCCTGGTATCGCATCGATTGCCGATAGAATTATAAAAATGAACAGTGGTAAAATAGTAGAAGAAATAATTAATAAAAAAAAGCTAGATCCAAAGGATATAGCCTGGGGATAAGCAACAATAGTTGCTTTTTTCTTATAAAATGGTATAATATACAAACAAAAGGAGAGATTTTTATGAATAATAATACACACACATACTTAAATCTATACAAAAGTTTAATGAAATATTTTAATGAATATCATCATCAAAATAATAAAAAATTAATTGAATGGACTATATCAGTTAGTAGTTTTGAAAGTATAAACAATGAACTAAAAGAAGTTTTTCATCAATTAGAAGAATCGATAAAATATAGTTTTAGTTTTAATAAAGATAAACTAGAAGTATCGAATGAAAATTCTTTTCAAGAATTAAGTACTAGAGCTGATTACTTTAATTTAGATATTTGTGAACTAACAGAGTTATTATATAAAAGCTACGAAGGAAATATTGAAAGTGTATATCCTGATATCGACGCAGGTAGTGCTAATGTTAATAATATTATAAAAAATGTTGTCAAACAAAATTTAGATGTCATTAATGAAGATGATAACGATAAAACATTTTTACAATATACTTTTAAAGAAAATGGAATTAGTTCTAATACTGTCGAATTAGAAAAATCAATACAAAAAGTTCTAAAATACAATAACGAAGAAATAAGAAATCAAATAGTGAATTTAGCAATTAACAATGTAGAAATTAACCCCGAAACTATGTTAGAACAATTAATTGAAGATATCAAATTAAATGTTAATCATAAAACATTTGAAGAAAGAATGCAGTTAAAAAAATAACTGTTTTTTTTTTGTAAATAAAATTATTCATACTTAAAGTTAAATTGTTTTATTATTTACACATATTAAATTTTTAGTTATAATTAATATAGAAAGTAGGGATAGCGTGAAGAAAAAAAATAAAAAAGGATTTACTCTAATTGAAGTGGTAGCTATAATTGTAATTATAACTATTGTAGCATTAATAGTAACACCAGTTGTTGCAGGAATTATTGAAGATTCTAGAAAATCAACTCTTAAATCAGAAGCAGAATACTTAATCGAAGGAACTGACTTGTATGTTAAAAATGACAAGATCAACGATAACTATTCAGTAGAATTTGATACAAATATTTATGATCAAATAGAAATGACTAAAGAAAAATTAGGGATCAAAGGTTCCAATCCTATGATATTGGTCAATCATAATCATGAAATAGCATTATCAGTGTATGATAGTGGTTATTGTATTACAAAAGAATTTAATAGTGGTGAAATCAAACTAGAGAAAATAAACGAAGAAGATTGTAAAATTAAATATCCTAGTTATGAATTAATAGATTCGACTTCTTTCAATAATATCATTAAAAACTTAACTGATATAAAAAATATAATATTTGAATATGATTCATCACTACCTGAAAATTATCAAACCGATTTTTCCAAAGAAAAAAATGGCCAAATTATAGGAATTGCTGAAGGTGATACTTATTACATAAAATCATCTGGACAAATATCTACAAAATATCTGAGTAATTTATTTTCATATTCTACTGCCGAAAATATCGAATTTAAATATCTTCCTAATGGCGAGCCTGTATTTAACACAAGTGAAGTAACTAATATGTCTTTGATGTTTTCAAGAATGGATAATTTAAAAGAATTAGATTTATCATCATTTGATACTAGTAGTGTAGTAACTATGGACAGAATGTTTGCTTATTCTGATAAATTTGAATATATTGATTTATCATCTTTTAACACTAGTAATGTAGTTGCTATGCAGTCCATGTTTTATGATAATGCCTCTTTAAAAGAATTGGATTTATCATCATTTGATACAAGTAAAGTAAAGGATATGAGTTCTATGTTTTACGGAGTTGAATCACTTGAAGAATTAGATTTATCAAATTTTAATACTAAAAGTGTAACTGATATGTCACTAATGTTTACACATATGAAAAAAATTAAAAGTTTAGATCTATCATCATTTGATACAGGTCAGGTTAAGAATATGAGTTATATGTTTAGTGGTGCCAATTCATTAGAAAAAATTAAT
>CAYJJT010000083.1:0-4739 GCA_964370575.1 uncultured Muribaculaceae bacterium
TATCTGTAATTTCAAATAATATATTTTTTGTATCTTCACTATAATCACCATTTATTTTAGTAATATTTATAGTATATTCTTCTACATTGTCACCATCTAAAACAGTTCTTATTGTTGCTTCACCTAGTTCTATATCACTAGGTTTCATAACTTCTAGCAGTGTTTTATTAGTCAGTTCATATTGATACTCACCATATATACCTTTAACAGTATTTTCTTCAATATTACCTAATATTGTATCTGTACTATATATGGCATTTTTTTCACCGGGAACACCATTACTACTTTTTTCAATACTCGTTACTGTAGATGGATGTATTGTACCTGATTTTATATCTAATACTGTACCTGATGTTTTTTCCAATACCTCATGACCCAAAGCTCCATAAATATTTGTGGTTGGATCAATATACGTTAAAGTTCCAATCCCAGACACTTTATCTTTAACATAAAGACCAGTTTTACATTCATCTTCTTCTAGAATTAATTTTAATTCAGTATTATATTCTTTTTCATTTCTAGTATAATTAATTTTAGCAACAGTACAATCTTTGTTGATTTCTTCTTTTAATTCTTCAACATTATTTACATCTGTACCATTCACATTATTAATTATGTCACCAGCTTCTAATTTCGAATCCAATACATAATTTTCTCCATTTACTTCGTAAAAATCTACTATAATTATACCGTTTGAATTAAGTTCAATCCCTACATTTTCACCACCTGGAATTAAATATTCACTATATGCGAAAACATTTATAGGTATAAGTAAAAGAGTAAACAGGAGAAAAATTTTTAACTTTTTACCTCTTATAAAAGTCATAGCGCTTTTCCCCTTTACTAAATATAGACTACATAAATAATATGTTCCATTTAATAAATATTATATTAGTAATAATTACCAAAAAAAGAGTAAACTACTCTTTTATTTCAAAATCTTCTAAACTACCATTTTCAGTAACTATTTTACTAACTGTAGATTCAATTCCTTTTAATTTTTCATCACATTCCTTAACTAACTTCATAGCCTTAGTATATTTTTCTATTGATGATTCTAAATCAACATTTCCATTTTCTAGTTCGTTAATAATAGTTTCTAATTCTTTTAACTTATCTTCAAATTTAACTTCTTTACTCATTTTCATTCTCCTTAATTTCTTTAATTTCACTAATTATAAAACCATCTTTAAACATAGTTTTTATAGGTTTACTAATATTTAAAGCACTAATACTAGTAACCACTGCCTCATCTTGATAATTAAGTGTATAACCTCTTTTTAATATTGAAAGTGGATTTAATATTTCTATTTTTTCAATTAAAGCCATTAGTTTCATATTACTAGTTTTATATAATTCATGAGGATTATTTAATATATAATTGTTTTTAAGCATATCTAATTTATTTTTTGTAAATTCTAACTTATTACTAATTAAATAATTCATTTTTTCACTTATCGTATCTAAGTATTGTCTTTTATTATCATACATTACCATAGGATTTTTTAATATAAAAGAATTTTTATATTTATCTAAACTTAATTTTTTAATATTAACTTTATTTAATATTGCTTCATTTATTCTTATTGATAGTTGACTAATATGTTTTTGTAAATCTACTATATTGGGAACAACCATTTCAGCTGCTCCGGTTGGAGTTGGTGCACGTAAATCAGCAACAAAATCACTTATTGTAAAATCTACTTCATGTCCTACTGCACTTACTATCGGAATATCACAATCGAAAATTGCACGTGCTACGATTTCTTCATTAAATGGCCACATATCTTCAATTGAACCACCACCTCGTCCTACAATCAGAACATCTAGATTATAATTTTTTGCTAAATTAATATTTTTAACAATATCAGCAGCAGCATTATCACCTTGAACTAATGAAGGAAATAAAATAGTTTCACAAATAGGATACCTTCTATCAATAGTTGAAAGAATATCTCTAATAGCCGCCCCCGTTGACGCTGTTATGATACCAACACGACTAGGAAGTGAAGGAATTTTCTTTTTAAAGTTATCACTAAATAATCCTTCATTTGCTAATTTAGCTTTTAACTTTTCAAATTCTATATGTAAATTACCAACACCATCTTCTAGCATTTCACTAACATATATTTGATAACCACCAGTTGCTTCATAAACACTAATACGTCCACAAAGTAAAACTTTAGTTCCATCAACCGGTTTAAAATTTATACGAGATGCATCACGTGCAAACATAATCGCATTGATCTTGCTGACTTCATCTTTAATAGAAAAATATAAGTGACCTGATGTATGCGCTTTAAAATTAGATATTTCTCCTTTTATAAATACTGATTTTAAATTATTATCTATATCAAATTTATGTTTTAAATATTTAGTTATCGCACCTACAGTTAAATATTTACCATCATTCATCTAATCACCATCCTATAATTATTTTATCACAAACAAATGTATGTGTAAATGTAAAAATAAAAATATCCGAAGATATTTTATTTTTCATTTTCTTTATAGATTTTATCTAATGTAGCATTAATCATTTTTCTAACACTATCATCACTAAATTCTTTTGCTAATTCAACAGCTTCATTAATAACTACAATTGGAGGTGTATCAGTATATAATAATTCGTATATACTCATTTTTAAAATAGCTTGATCAGTATTACCTAATCTATCTATTGTCCATCCATCTAAATTTTTATTAGCTATTTCTATAATTTCATTTCTATAAGTAGTAACTCCATATATCATTTCTTTAACAAATTCATTATCTACTTCCATCACTTCTTTTATAACATTATCTATATCAAATGTCATTTTATGTTTTTCATATATATTTATTTGATAAAGAATAGTCATAATTTTATGTCTAAGTACTGTTCTATTCATTTGTTCCATTTTTATCACCTACAACTCATTATATCAAAATAGTAACATAAAGTAACTATTTTTCTTTATTTTCTTTTAAAACTTCTTCAATACCCCACCAAGATAATAAAGCACATTTTTTACGATTAGGCTGACGAGATATATCATCATAAACAATTGCTTCTTCAAGCAATGATTGATCATATTCTTTTTCCTCAATCATATTAGTAAAATTCTTGCAAATATTAATAGCTTCTTCTACTGTTTTCCCTATTAATATGGTTGTCATAATTGATGTAGAACTTGTGCATATAGCGCATGCTTCCCCATCAAATTTTATATCCTTAACAATATTATCATTAATTAAAATATTTAAATCTATTTCATCTATACAACTTTCATTGTTCATATTCTTATATATATAGCTGTCATTATCAACAAGTCCCCTATTATTTGGATTTTGATAATGTTCTAAAATAATAGTTCTTTTTAAATTTTGATCCATAACAATACCTCCTAAATACTATCAATATATTAACATAATTTATTAATTTATTCTAGTATATAAAAATATAAAAGTTAATAACTTTTATATTCATTTAACTTAACATTATTTTCAACAATATAACCAACTAAATTAAAATATATGTTTAATAAACTTTTTTCATCTTTTTTATTTGAATATTTCAATAAAGGATTATAATCTTCTGGAATAATATTATTATAATCTACTTCTACTACAGCTGCACCAAATTCTTCACCTAAATTGTTTATAATTTCATTACATTCATAATCATTAATATACAAAATATTATTTTTATTATTGATAATAGCAATAGTATCAGAATCATTTTCTGTTAATAATTCTTGAATTTTTTTATTTAACAAATTATATTTATCTTCTAATTGAGTTATTCTCAAAGAATCAAATTCATTATTAGAATCACTATTTTTAATAATAAACGCTGTTTTAGCAATTTCATTCATATTTTGAGTTACTAAATTTATTTTACTATAAGTTTCTAAATCAAATACTTTCACTTTTTTTAAATCTAAATTAAATTCCATTATTGCACGATGAACTAATAAATACTTATATTCATTATTAGTAGTTGCTTTAATATAATTTTTTAATAATTCTACTAATAAATTTATATCTATTCTATTTAATTCTACATTGCATAACTTATAATTATCACTATTATATTTATTTAAATCGATTTGATTTCCATCTAATAAATTTGTTAATTCATATGTAAGTGGATTTAAATAAATATAAGTATTTTCTTTTGTTTCTTTATTTGCAAGAACTTTTATATTATTTTCAAGTTCATATCTATATGTTGTATCTAATTTCATGACTTTCCCCTTCTTGAATAATGATTGCTATAATAACACATTAATTTAAAAATATCAAATTAAAAAGAAAATAGTAAAGTATTTTCTTTTATATATTATTTTGTTTTCACTTTTAAATTATCATTAAATTTATATTTTATTGAATTAAAATATATTTTTTCTAAAATATCTAATCCATGCTCATGGTTATTCATAATTGGTTTAAACACTTCAAATTGATTATCATTATATTCAATATTAAAATTATTAGTTTCTATAACTTTATTTTGATCCACAACAATAGCTTGATCAGTATCAGTTAATATTCCAACGGCTTTATCTAATATAATATCATCACAATCTACATCAGTTATAATAGAATAATCAAGATTTAAATCCATTATATTTTTATATAATGCAACAGGAGATTCATCATGAGACAAATACTTATTTTTTTGATTGTATCCATAATATGAAATTATTATTTTTACTAATTGATGGTTATCATAATTATTCCATACGAAATTTCTT
>CAYJJT010000084.1:0-4360 GCA_964370575.1 uncultured Muribaculaceae bacterium
TTAAACAAGGTTCGAGATTTGGTGTTAAATTAAAGGCAACAGCCCCATCTATACATATTGAGAGTAACAAACCGAAGTTACTTTTTTTTTCGGTTTATTTTAAACTCCTCTACTTCATCTAATATCTTTATATGAACTTTTACATCTATAACATTTTTATTATCAGTCTTATACACTATTATTTTTTCAATTAAACTGTCTATAATTGTATCTTCAAATCCATCTTGAAAATCTAACTCTTTTGCTATGACTGCTCTTAATTTTTCTATACCTATGTTAAATTCTGCCTGTATATTTTCCTGTTTTTCAAAGTTCTCTATTTCCATTTTTAATTCTGATATTTCTTCATTAAATTGTCTATTTCTACTTTCAAATTCATCATCGCTTATCTTTTCTGCTACTGATAAATCTAACAATTTATCTTTTCTTTTTAATATTTCATTTATCTTTACCTTGCATTTAGCTATATCATTTTTTATATTTGATTTTTCAGCTAAAGCTGAATATATTTTAATTAAATTATGAATAATCTCTGATTTATTAGTAACTATTCTGTCATAACAAGATCTTACAATTTCGTCTAATTCAGATGTATATACAGTCGGAGATGAACAGATGTCTTTTCCTTTTTCTAGTGAAAATCTGCATTTCCAATATTCTTTATCACCACTTGGATATCTATACAGCCTTCTTTGATAAATTGAATTATCCTCACCACATTGTATTTTTCCTGAATATTTATATTTGTTATTATAACTCACTTTATTCTCTCCTTGCATTTCTTTACTTCTTTTTGCAAGAACTGAATTAGCTTTATCCCATAATTCTTCTGAAACTATTGGTGGAACATCTTCTTCTGCCTTAAACATGACCCATTCTTCTTCACTAAACATTTTTCTTTGTTCTGTACGATAATCATATTTCTGTGTTTTCTTTCCACAATAATAACCTTTATACTTTGGATTAACCAATATATTTTTAATCGTTGTAAATGTAAAAGGATTCCCCTGTGTATTTTTATATCCTCTTTGCGTTAATTCTCTTGCAATAGCTCGTATTCCATAATTATCAATAGCATATAATTCAAATATTATTCGTACTATTTTAGCTTGCTCTTCATCAATTACAAGTTTTCCATTTTCCTTATTATATCCCCAAATTTTATTATTTCCAAGAACAACACCATTTTCAATAGCTCTTTTCATTCCAAACTTTACACGTTCAGACAATTTTCGCACTTCATCTTGTGCTATACTTGACATGATAGTTAGTCTTAATTCACTATCTGGAAGTAATGTATTAATGTTATCTGATTGAAATAGTACCCCAACACCGCAAGCCAATAAATCTTGTGTATATTTTATACTGTCTAATGTACTACGTGAAAATCTACTTATTTCCTTAGTTACAATAAAATCAAATTTTCCAAGTTTAGCATCTTTAACCATTCTTAAAAAACTTTCCCTTTTTGTAACGCTTGTCCCAGATATTCCTTCATCAATATATCCTTCTATGTATGTCCAATTTGTTACATTTCTAATAAAATTACTATAATATTGTATTTGATTCTGTAACGAGTTAATTTGTTCATCTGTATCTGTTGATACTCTTGCATAATAAGTTACTCTTAAAGGTATATCATATATTGATTTACCTTTGTTTAATTCTTGTTTTATATCATATAAATCCATAACACCCTCCATTTTTTCTGTTTGTTACATATTATATATCATACAGACTGTTTGGTCAATGTTTTTACAAAACTTTTATATAGAATATTCTTCTATACTTTTATTACTTTTTAAAATAAGGTCTTTTGCCTTTATGTACATTTCTTCTGTTATAAATCCTTTTTTATACAGAGATTGATTAATAGTTAATTCAATTTCTGTTATAAGTTTGTCCTTACATTTTTTTTGTTCTGACTTATCTATTATAATCAGCTCCTTTTCATTTATATTTAATACTATGATATTGCTTTCTATATAGAACTAAAAAAGAGCAAATATTTTTACTCTTTTCACTTCCATATTATTTTTTTAGGCAAAACATAAGATACTTTATTTTCAAAATTCTGCCTCATTCTATACACTTTAGATTCTACTTTATATTCATATATACTACTATTCCACTTTAATAATGCTCTTACATTTATATCTGGTCCTTTTGATAATTCTCTACTAGCTTGTTGATGTTTCAACTTTAAAATTGCATTCTCATTTTCTTTTTCTTCACGATTTTTTTGTCGTGTTTTTTTTATACATTCAATATTTCTTGTTTTTTGTTTAGCTATTGAATTTTGCTTTCTATTTTCTTTTTCTATTATAAATCTATTATCTTGTCTTAAAATTTTAGATATATATTGCTTCGATATTTTTAAATCATTTGCAATTTCAATCATATTTAGCTTTTTTTCAAAATATAACTCTTTAATCCTTTGTTTATTATCCATCTAAAAACTCCTTTAAATTTTAGTTGACTTTTTATACAACAATTTTTAGGCATAATGGTATTATTTAAAATCTTTGGTTGTTTCTATAATATTTAAAAATCTTTTATGCTCTTCTTTTCTTTTTTCTAATTTTTTTCTATGTAGTTTTTCTATGTGCATCTTATATTGTATAATTCCCTTCAATTTTTCAAATAAGACAGATATACATATAAATATTATAGAAAATAATATCGCCAAATATATAAAATATAACATTGATAATACTCCTTTCCTAAAAGAAATAAAGCAAATAAGAACAATCCTATTTGCTTTATTTTATGTAGCAAGTTTTGACCCTTATATATATGTAACTTACTTATCTTCAAAAAAATCTACCGTAGTTTTCAAATTTTATATATTTTTTAAAAATCAAACCTTTTTATACCTTCTAACAATTTTAATATTATATATTGATATATATCTTCATCATTATAAGATACTTTCTTAATTAATAATTTTTTTCTTTCTATTATTTCAAGAAAAGCAAACTCATCACCTTCTTTAGCCAATTTTCCAATTTCTAAAAGATTTTTTCCTTTATACATCAATCATACCTCCTTTAAAATTTTCTCTTATTTTTTTTATAGCTCTAACCTTAATTCTACTAATTGACTTATAATTAAGTCCAAGAATTTTAGAAATCTCACCATTTGAATAATCTTCTAAATAGCTTAATACAATAACTTCCCTTTCAATATCTTCTAATTGTTCTAAAAAATTCTCAATAATTAATTTAATTTCACATCTTGCATATTCTTTATCAATTATTGATATTATTCGATTTTTTTCGACATCTGATATTAATTCTTCTATATTACTTTCTCTTTTTACGTTTGTCATTTTTGACTTGTAATATCTTTTTGATGAAAAAATAATAGTTTTATTAATATAATTTTCAAAAATTATTTCTTCTATTTCCTTATTCATTTTACTACTCTCCTAATATTAAATTAGGTTTGCACTATAAAATTTTAACTAATAGAAATATAAAAATAACCTCCTTTTCATCAAAATAAAACTTGTACCTATTAACTTTTAATTATCGTTTGTAATTCAAAAACTTTTGTACTTTCTAATAATTAAAAATCTATAGGACAAGCCTATATGCAGTATAAAATGAGTCTTTCTAAACCAATGTAGATTTTATGACTAACTTTTTATAGTTATTGTTAGAATTTTTGCACATTCATTTATCAAAGTAGCTATTTATATAGGCTTTTAAAATAACAAGTCCCATTTTCTGGGCATTTATTTAGCTCAAAAATGGGACTTTCTATTTATAATTATGTAAATTTATTGTATAATGCGAGGTATATAAGCCTAAAAGGAGGGATCTGTTATGAGAATACCATCAGATTTTGACATAGGAATTAGAATTAGAGATATACGAACGGAAGAATTACACGATACTCAAGAAGATTTTGCTATTAAACTAGGTATAACTAGAAAACATTTGGGTAAAATAGAACGTGGAGAATCCTCTCTAACAGCTACACGCTTAATACTAATTTCCCTATTAACAGGCATAAGTGCAGATTTTATACTTTTTGGAGAAACTAAAAAAAACAAATTAACAACTAAGGATAATATAATAAGAATACTTGATTTAAGTACTACAAAAGAAATTAAACATTATTACAAATATATTTGTGAATTAAAAGATTTAGATAAATACTATAGATTAACTAGTAAGTCTTAAAAATGAATATAATTCTAATGTTTTACTCTTCAAAACAAATAAAATTCTTGACCACTATATTATATATTCTAGTCAAGAATTTTATTTATTTTAACATTTTCAACTTACAATTTTCTATCTCATAAACTCTATCTGCAATTTTTTCATATTCACTACTATGAGTTGTGAAT
>CAYJJT010000084.1:4370-4682 GCA_964370575.1 uncultured Muribaculaceae bacterium
AATCATTTAATATTTCTATTAATGTATTTTGACTTTTCAAATCAAGTGCATCAAATGGTTCATCTAATATTAAATATTTAGGCTCGTCCATCAACGCTTGAATCAATCTCATTTTTTGTTTCATTCCTAAAGAAAATGTTTTATATTTTTTATTTAGAGAACTCTCTATTTCAAACTTTTTTGCTAATTCCATAATATCTTGATGACTAGCTATTTGTTTTATTTTTGCTAAATATAACAAATTCTCAATTCCCGACCAATTACCATAAAACTCCGGTGCATTTATACTAACACCAGCATCGGAAATAAAAT
>CAYJJT010000085.1:0-4658 GCA_964370575.1 uncultured Muribaculaceae bacterium
AATTTCTTTTGCTTCCCCAATGCTTTCGCCATAGTTCCATCCTACTTTAGCAAGTGCCTCGCCTCCCCAGGCACTCATCGGTGGTGGCACGCCAATGCCGGTAAGAAGAACAGTAATGCCGGTTCCTCCAAGCTGTGTTACATACTTTTCGATTAGATCTTCCACATTATCCACGTGTGCATCACCATTTGATACATCACGCAGCAAAAGACCATCTGTTACCATGTCAATCACACCGCCAATGGTACCTGCAGCTTTAACACCAATTGAATCTAATAGGCTTAATAGGCTGTCGAAAAAACCTGCTTCACTGCCGTCTAAAAAATTCCGCAGAAAATCTAAAAAGGTTATATTACTTTCTGCCGCTATCTGAGACAAAATAGATCCAATATTGGTTCGCGTTGTAAGCGCACCATATTCCGGAAATACAAAATTATCATTTTCGGCTATCTCTTCGATATCATCTTGTACTGCCGTTACAAACGCGATATTAATTTCTTTTAACCTGTTTTCACTTGGTTTTATGGCATTTGACAATTCTTCAATTTGCTGTTTTAACAAAGCATCTCGATATCCCCACGTGGTAAGCTTGTCTAAAAGTTCCCGATATTGTACGATGCTATTTTTTAGTCCATCCAATTGGTTTGTCATTTGATTTTTCGCAATATTCAATTCTAACTCTGCGCTTACTAATTCTCCGCTCATAACACACCTTCCTATTTATTCTTTAAACCGTTACGATTGTAGTATTTTGTTGTGCAGCACTGTCTCTTGCGCTATCCAGCTGATGTTGCAATGTTGTAATACGGCTTTCGCAGCTTTCTATTAAACTTTTATATCGCTGTAATTTATTATCGATTTCTTCCGACATTCTATTAAATTTTTCTTGAGAGCTATCACGTTTTCGTTGCAAATAAGAATCCATGCCCGCATAATATCGTTGTGCGGTTATGTTGTTATTCGTTACGTTGCTTACGGTATCCAACTGCTGCCTTTTGGCATTATGTCCACTTGTAAAATTATCTTGACATTGTGAAAATAGTCGTTTAAATTCCAATAAACTTTCATACAAACGTTCATATTTTTCCATCAACTGTTGTTCATTTGCTATTTCAGCTTCCTGCGGAAAGGTTGTAGGCGGTGGTGTGCCGTGTATTAATGTAAAGCTACTATGGCCACTACTGTTAGCACTCATTCATATTCCTCCTTACTACGCTTTAATTAGTGGTGTTTTCAACTTATTGCATTCATTTCCTTTGAAGTAATACGCATCACCTAATTCCAGCGGCTTTTTATATTGACGCATGGTGGCAATGGGAACATCGAAAATTTTCAAATCCTGCATATTGTCAAAATACACAAAGTGGCGGTTGTCTCGCATCGTTCTTAAAATTTCCGGTGCCGAGTAGGTAATGTTTGTGTTTTCATAACACGCATAAATAACGCCTACACGCAAACTTTTTAGCCTGCCTGTGATGTTTTTATAAGCGTCATATGCTTTTGTATCTTGGCAAATGGCTGCCAGTATATCGGGGTTATCAATAAGCAGCAACAAAAATGGCTCGTTTTGCAACAGGCTTTCATCACCGCTAACAAGGCTTTCGTACCGTTTTTCTAGCTGTTGCTCTACTTCGTATAAGCGTGCAATTGCATCTTCCGCCATTAAACTGTAAGACGCCAATAGCTCTTGCCCTTGCAAATAGGCAAGGCGCTTTTTCATGCCGTCCATTGCATACACTTTAAGTGGAGCGTTTTTGTTTTTGTCTAAAATTTGTAAAACATATTGTATAAAATTATGCTTTCCAGAGCCATCTTTTCCGCTTATTGCCAATACACCAAGTGTCGTAAAGTCGACCACAAATGGCGAAACCGAGTTGTAGTCCAGCCCCAATGCTACGTTATAGGCCACTTCATGTTGACTTACACAATGCTCCTCGATGAATGTTTGTGTTAACACAGTTGGAATGACCGGGATGTTCGCACTTCTTGCGTCCTTATTGGCTGCATTGCTTTCATTTACAAATGTTTTAATTTTTTCCACACGGTCGATTTCACGCTCGCCTTCAAATGCTAAATATGTTTGGCATTCAAAATGTTCTTTTGATATTTCTACAAGGCAACGGCCGGGGATATTATCAATGCGTTCGCGGCAAAAATCGAACACGTTGCTATACTCATTTGCATCGTTGCAAAACAAGGCTATTTTACTGGAAAAATTGTTTTTGTAGCGATACCCAATACCGGCCATTTGGGCGTTTGCCACTACAAGGCTAATGCCTACAGATAACCCTTCGCGGCATAAATACAACAGTGTGTCGTCATCTTTAAAATAAAGTTCTTGTAGCATCGTCATATTGTCGATTAGTACAACAATATGCGGCAAATCGGTTTTGCCGGCTTCTAAATAGGCCGAGTAAGAACTAAGCCCCACCGAAAGCAATTTTTCTTTGCGCTGCAGTAACTCACTGTTTAAAAGCTTAAATAAGTTCATCAGCTTTTCATCTTCCGAAGAGGTTACCACGCCACCCACATGTTTTAGAGTTTCAAAATTTTTAAGAACCATAGAGGCAAAGTCTACAATGTATAAACTAAGCTCTTTTGGGGTATATTGTGAGGTCAAACTGCGTATTACCGTTTGCAATAGGTTCGTTTTTCCACTTTGTGCCGATCCAATAATAAGCAAGTTCCCCTCGGTAAGGTTCATGCGATATTCCACTTGGCGTTGGTTGTCGGGGTCGTCTACCATGCCAAGGCATGCCCAAAGCCCGGCTTCTTTTTTATTTTCATCTTTTGCCGGAAATACAATGGTATGGGAAAGCTCCGGCAAGCAAATGTCGGGTAAGCGCGTTTGGTTTGTCTTTTCAAAATGGCTTGCCACCGCTTTAATAACAGCCTCAAGCTGTGTGCTGCTGTCTTTATTTTCTTTTTTCTTTTGTTGGCGATACACCGGCACACGCTTTCCACTTTCGCCAATGCTATACAGCGTAAATTCACGCTGTTTGTTTTCGTCTTCTTTTTCCGGCGCACCACTGTAAGCCGATTGAAAAAGCTCGAACACTTCATTGTTACCCACCTGCAAATACGCACGTCCCGGCTCTTGAATTTCTGCGGCAAGAGGCGATTTTAACACTTCGTTGCTGTCTTCTTTGCTTTGCACTTTCAGGCACAATTTAAAACGTGAGTTACTCCAAATTTGTTCGTTTACTTGGCCGGATGGTTTTTGCGTGGCTAAAATAAGATGCACACCTAAACTGCGGCCAATGCGTGCAGCCGAAATGAGTTCTTTCATAAATTCCGGTTGCTCTGCCTTCAGCTCGGCAAATTCGTCCACAATGACAATAAGGTGTGGAAGCGGCACTGCCACCGTACCGGATTTAAACTTTTGAATATAGCGGTCGATGTGGTTTACTTCGGCATCGGCAAACAGGCGCTGGCGCTTGGCAAGTTCGGCCTTAATGGATTTAAGCGAACGATGAATTGCCTTGCCATCAATGTTTGTGATGGCGCCTAAAAGGTGTGGCAGATCACGAAATTGGTTTGCCATGCCGCCACCTTTAAAGTCAATCACCACAAAGGCAAGCTCGTACGGGTGGAAGGTGGTTGCCATAGAAAGCATGTAGCTTTGTAAAATTTCCGATTTACCCGAGCCAGTAGTGCCGGCAACAAGGCCGTGTGGCCCATGGGCTTTGTCATGTAAATCCAAATAAACGGTGCCTGTTTTTGTTACGCCCAAAGGTGCTGCCATGCTTTCGTACACTTTCGATTTTTGCCAACGCTCGGTAAGGTTTAAGTCTTCTACGGCAAAAATATCTAAAATTTCAAACAGCGAGACATTGCGCGTTAAAGAACCTTCCAGCGAAATCTCTTCGGTGTATACAGGTGCGATGTAGTTGATGATTTTTTGTATTAATTCGTCTTCCACAGGAAGCATTTGGAAACACTCTGTCTCATTTCTGTTTTGTGTGTTTGTTAAATATCCATTGTGTTCGTCTTGCAAACAAATTAAATAGTTGCACCCTTGGGCCATTTTCCCTTTTGTTTCAGCAAAAAACACAAAGCAAACACCCAGTTTTTCAGATTCTTTTACAAATCGTGATAATGGATGATTTTTAAAGTCGTACTCGTCGTACATAAACACCACAAGGCGTTCTGTAAATTGTTTTGTTTGTGCGCGTGTGCTTAGTTCTTTGTATAAGTATTCGAACACATGGTTTTTGCCTTCTTCGTTGCACACAAGATTGCGAAAATCGGCATGGTTGTTTTTCACATAGGGCAAAAAGCGCAGCCACCATACACGATGTTTATGTTCGGGAGATGCCACAAAAAACAGCTTTAAATCGCTGTAATATTGCCGTGTGCATAAATCCAGTACCATATTTTTAAGCATGGAAAAGCGCTGTTGTTCGGCCCCGTAAATGCCAATGGCATTGCATTCTTTTAAATTGCACACCACCGGCGCATTGTCTATATGCTCAAATGTGTCGTGCAACTGCGCAGGCATCAATTGAAGTTCATCTTCAATTTCCAAATGTTCTTGCTTTTTATAGGAAATGACGCGATTTGCTTTTACTTTGCCACGGCCCAAATACACATGCAAAAAGTCTTTATCCTCGGCACTGCGGTCGAATAGATCTTCTGAAAAGTCAGAAACTATTTGG
>CAYJJT010000086.1:0-4648 GCA_964370575.1 uncultured Muribaculaceae bacterium
TACGTGTAACCGGCGTGAAAAACAAACAGGTAATTATTGCTGTGTTGCAAAAAAGTAAAATAACCACGACACAATATGATTATCTGGCCGTGCCTTATCCATGTGGACAAATTGATTCTAAAATCAATATTGGGTTTCCACATGATGCAATTGAAGAAGTGATTTTTAAAGGGTTTGAAGACGAAGAGAGATTGGCTTTTCTGGCCGCACTAGAAATAGCGGCAAAAAAGAAAGAACTTGAAAAAGAAAATGATACAAAAAATAGTGCTGTATCTTCTTTAAAAAAATAGAAAATAAATAGGGAAGGGGATCTAAGACAATGATTAACAATGTCGTTAATGGTGTTTTAGCAGGTGTTGAAATTTTTGTAGCTCCGCTTGTTAT
The DNA here is from genome assembly GCA_964370575.1 of uncultured Muribaculaceae bacterium. Classification (GTDB taxonomy): domain Bacteria; phylum Bacillota_I; class Bacilli_A; order RF39; family UBA660; genus MGBC107952. Next base: position 385 of record CAYJJT010000086.1, read on the forward strand.
GCAGCAAGTGCATGCACAGTTAATTGCACTTTCCGGCGAAATACAAGCCACAAAAACACAAATTTCTTTTTCAAATGCACAGGGAAAAACAGTGCAAGAAATAATACAACTTGCGAATGAAATTAATCAAACCTCCGATCATTTGTCGAAAATAGTTTTAAATGCCGCAACGGCCACACAGCAATCGCTTGATATTATGACACAAACGGATAATCGGCTTGCCGGTCAGTTTTCAAAATGAGGTTGAAAATGAGACTAATTAGGGCTTTTATAAGCGTCCTATGTGCGCTTATCTTTAGTGCCTGTATGGGGCAATCTAGTATAGAGGAGCAAGCAACTATGCACAGTTATGAGCTAAATCAGCGACAACAAGCGATCTTAAGACAGGAAAATTTAAACGAAAACTACAATGAGCTTAACGAGTTTCAGCAGCGTGATATTCAGCAAATTGAGCAAGCTCTTTCCTATGCAGACGAAAAATATAACATGATATTTGCCTATAGCGGGTATGTTCAAGGCGACTATCTTGAGAACGATTATGTGCTAGCCTATCCTGCCAATGGGATAAAAGAGCTGGATGGTTTTCGTATAGATATTTTTCGCGAAAATAATGAAGTGCGCTATGAAGATGACTTTATGAATATTGCCGTAAGAGATGTGTACGCAGAATACCTTTTGCAAGCGCTTATTCCATTGAGTGATGCCGATGGTATTAAAATTTTTGCAGATGTAACAAACACCACCCTTACACAGCTTCCCATACAGTCAAGCGATATACCCGGCAATGTGGGTGGAAGCACCCTTATCTTTTTAGAAAAAGAAGGCATGATACAAGAGGAATATAATACCCTTTTGGAAGAATACGAGCAATGGCTGAGGCAAGAATCTTTATACGGAATTTTTCAGGTTTGCCTTGTGAAACCCGGTGTCTTGCAAAAGGTAACGGCCTTTAATTATGAACAGTATCTATCGGACGATAGTTTGCTTCAGCGGCAAACCCTAAATGTGCAACAAGACTAAAAAGGGGGGATAGCAATGAATTTATCTGATGAACAATTGGGCATGGTAGAGCAGTTATGCTATGTAAACAATAAAGTGGCAAAAGCCGCCGGGATAGAAGGTTTTTCCGGAATCAATGCATCGCATACAAATCAAACAGTGGGCGAAATTTTAAGTACATTTACAGACTCTGCCCTAACTAAATTAGAAAGCACAAATGTAATTATTGGTGGTGCAGTGGCATCGGGCAAAGAATGGGCCGGGATTATTCGTTATTTGAAGAGTGATGAGGCAATCACATCACTTCAAATGACAGAAAGCTACCAAGATAGTGATAATGTGTCGCTGGGTATGTGCTTTGCAGACCCAAACGAGCCGGATAAGGCGATTGTTGCATTTAAGGGTACCACAGGTTCGGGTGAATGGGCTGAAAATGCACAAGCAGCAGCAGAGTCTGATGTGCAAGGCCAAGTGGATGCCCATGTTTTTGTAGAAAGTTTACCGTATTCAAATATCACCGCAATTGGGCACTCTAAAGGCGGTAATAAAGCGATGTATGTAAGCATGTTGTCTGACAAAGTGACAGATTGCGTTGCTTTTGACGGCCAAGGGTTTTCCCCGGAATTTTTGGAAAAATATGAGGCAGAAATTGTACAGCGTAGCTCAATCATTCGAAATTACGCTGTGTCGGAAGATTTTGTGTCTGCACTATTGTTTCAAATTCCAGGTGCCAATTTGCATTATGTAAAAGGATACGGAATTGTAGATGAAGAAGGAAAATTAAGTGGGAAACAATATCACAGCCCAAACAGTTTTTTTAAAACAGACAGTGATGGCAATATTCTAGTGGGGTCCGATGGTCAGCCGCAGTTCACAATAACCCATAAGGCCGAATCGATGGAGCTGTTAAGCAAATTTACATACTATATGCTTAACATGAATACGCAAGCGGAAAGAAGAATAATTTTTGAACAAGTAGGCGATTTGCTGGCAGCTACAATAGGAAATGGCGGTGGTGACCCGGTTGCGATTTTATTATCTGACCCAGATGCATTTGGGTTGCTTTTTGCAAATTTAGCCCACTTTATACGCTCGCACAATCTAAGTTTAGCGGATGTAGATATGTTGTTGGAAGAATTTGGCATTCATGTATTGGATGTTGCTACTATCGTTCAAGTGCTAAATCCACATATGCCTGTAATACCGTTTCTTGCAACCACTTTTTACACGGTCAAAGACTTATTGATAGATTTAGCAGATGGAGATAATGAAACAATTAATGACCTAATCGCATTGTCTGCATCTAGCGAATCTACACTGCTTAATCCGCTTGGGAATGGTTTAATAAAAGCACAAGACCATTACGAAGAATTAGACAGTCGATATACAAACCGTGCGGATAGTGTGGCAACACCCACCATTCAAAGCGATGGAACGATTGAAACAACTGGCATTGATGTTGGAAGCGAGCAATGCCCCACACTGCATGGTACAAATATTCGGGATTTTCGCAAAGGGCCCGGCAGTGGCTATCAAGTGATGAGCACATGCATTGATACTATGAATAGCATTCATAGTGTTGATTTCCAAAGCCTGCGTTTGTATTCCAGTGAAGAATGGTATGGAGATTTAGGCGTAACTTCATTCATTGGCTTTGTCGAACGTAATGAATCTGAAATAAACGATATTAACATACAGTGCAAAAACAGAATTGAAACGGTGTATCAAGCTGTTTATGAATTGGACGATTCTTATCAGAAACAAGTTGCTGAAATAAAGGAAAAGAAAATACGCCACAACAATATGTTGAAAGACCGTGCGCAAACCGCTGTGAATATATACTAATGTGTATGCTACATGCTCTGCAAAAGCATAGGATGTAACAATATAAACAATATTTAGGAGGTAACAACAATGTCAGGACAAATTAGAATGACGCCCGATACCATGAGAGAAAGAGCCAACCAATACCGTGCCGAGGCCGATTCGGTAAATGGTGTAATTTCTAAAATGGACGTTCTTTTGCAACAACTGCAAAGTGAGTGGGAAGGCGTTGCCAGCCAATCTTACAGCGCACGTTATCAAGAACTTAAACCAAACTTTATTAAGGCCGAAAACCTAATTCGTGAAATTGCTACCGCTTTAGATAGCAGTGCCGCAAGAGTGGAAGAAACCGACCAGGCAATTGGTACTGCATTTAGGGGCTAATAGCCTATTGCCAATGCATTTAGGCAACCAGACAAAACGAATACACCACATATCTTCGCGCTTTTTCTAGGTATATAAAGCGGGGCAGTGTGGTGCATTTGTTTTATTTCGTAAAAAGAAGGCTCATAAACCGATCAAACAACCCACAAAGGATTCCTTTTTTAGGTTCTGTATACTCAAAAAAATCTTTTGTTCGCATATTTTAGGAGGAAACAATGAAATGTTATGCATGCCATCATACAATAAGCGAAGGCGCACAATTTTGTAAGTTTTGTGGTGCCCAAATTGAAAATCCCCCTTATATAGAACGGGAAACTGCGCTGCTTGTTCCAAATTCCGAGGGCATAAACCATCCCCGAGCCAGCAGCTACCCACCGACCCAGTGGGGCCAAAATGGAGCACAAGAGCAAAAGGCCTATCCTTATGGTGTGGAAGCCCATAGAAACAATGGGCCACTGACGCAAAAAGAGTTTTATAAAACTTATGCCTCAAAAACTACAAAAGGGTGGACCCAATTTTTAGGGATCCTTACATTGGCTGGCGCGGGCCTATCCGTTGTTAGCGCATTTCAAGCTATATTCACTTATATGAACTGGGTAAAAGTGATCCCTTCATTGTTTGATATTGCTTTATTCCTCGTTCTTGGCATTCTTTTACTTGTAAAAAAGTCATGGATCATTTCGCTTGTTATCGTAATTTATCGTGCTATAAGCTGGGGGCTGATTATGGTATTGTATTTATTTCTGTCTTTTTCCGACACACTCTCCTATTTGTCGCCTACAGCAATGCAAATGACAAATGGTGCGGCATCATTCATCGGAACGATTATAGCCCTATTGATAGTCGCTCCCATTCCCATACTAATCCTTATTGGGGGCATTTTATCTACGCGGGGCCTGTACAAAGTGAAAAAAGCATATAAAAACTATCTGCAAACAAACGAACTGCCGCAAAAAAGTTTATAACACTAAGGTTTTCTTTCGAAATATGCCGAAAATTTGCTATATTTTCAAAGTGTGCGTACATACGCAGGCCTTATTAAAAAACCATAACTAAA
>CAYJJT010000087.1:0-4499 GCA_964370575.1 uncultured Muribaculaceae bacterium
ATATTTAGGTAATCTTTTAGGTATTTTAGGTGTTTCTAAATTTTCTGCAATATTTGTTTCTATTACGTTTGCTTTATGTTTCAAATATTTCCAAAATTGCCTAAGCGAAACTATTTTCCTTGCTCTTGTACCAGCAGTAGCCTTTTTTTCTTCTTGACAGTATGTAATAAAATTATACATCTCTAGTATAGTTATAGACTTTATAAAGTTTTCATCTATAATATCTAATTTATATTTTTCAATTTTTATATTTCTTGTTTTACACACATATTCAAAAAACATTAATATATCTGTTCTATATTCTATTATTGTGTTAATTGAACGCCCTTTAATTACTGTTAAATATGATAAATATTCTTCCAACAATTTAAAACTTCTATAATTTTTTAGCATTTATCCCCTCCAGCTATAATTAAATTTGTAACTAAATACCATTTGCCTTCTTCTAAATTATTAAACATATTAGTATATGTGTTTTGACCCGTTGATGGCTGTATTTTCAATTTTCTTTTGTATATAGAAAACAAATCAATTCTTGTATCTAATATCGTATGTTTATTATTATATACTCTCATATATTTAGCGTTGTAACTTTCTAAATAATACTTTAAAAACTTTTTTTCATACTCTGTTAATATAATTTTATTCATTTATTCCCTTTCTAATAGTTTTAATAATTCTTCCTTTTCTTTTTTGTTCATTCTACTTATTTTTTTTGATAATTTACTCTTCTTTTGTATATGTTTTCTTTTTGATTCTTTATTAAATTTTTTCTTTGCTTTTTCTAATAACTTTTCTTCTTTTCTCTTCTTTTTCAATTCAATTATTTTATTTTTTTCTATTAATTTTCTTTCTTTTTTAGTTACTTTTCTTAATGAATAATCTTTATCTGACATATAGTATATTGGTTTAGCAAAATTAAAATAATGTCTAAACCAATATGGTAATATCTTTTCTGCTGGTAAATTATGAATTTTTACAAATCCAATAAATCCTAATATTCCTGCAATAGCTATAATGATATAACTTGTTATATCTTCACCTATCTTTTCTTTTAATAGAAAGTATGTAGGAACTGTTATACCTACTATTAGACCTGCAAATATCCATTGACGTATATTGAAAAAGTATATTTTTTCTTTATAATCTGTTATTTCATCAAATACAATTATTTCTATATTATCCATTTAATGACCTCCTGTTAATTTTTCTGAAAATTGACTTCCATATTGTATTATTGCTAAATACATTCCATTTAAAAATAGTAAAGCTACTATTGTGGATATTGCATTAGTTGAATCTACTGCATTACTTAATCCTGCAAGTCCGACTGAATATATATTAGTAGCCAAATATATTATTATTGCTTCTATTCCAACACTTGCACTAAAAAGAAAGTATTGAATCGCTTTACTTCTATTTTCATCATCTATTGCAAGTGCAATAGGAATAGGCGAAAAAGCAAAACAGAATATTAACTTTACAACTCTTAAAAAAATTTGTGTTAAAATTTGAATAATTGTAGTCATAAATGGAATAAATAGCACAAAATATAGGCAAACAGTTATCATACTATCGACAAATCCTTCTGGAATTGAATTAATAACCATCTCTGACACATTAATACTTGTATTATTATTTGTTATTACATTTGTAATTGAAACAAATATATCATTTGTAATATTCATAATTGAACTTAAAAAGGTATATCCATTTTGTATAAAGTATTTTAATAAGAAAAATGCTACAACAGATATTAATACTCTTTCCCAAGATATGCGATCTACTTCAAACGATTTTTTTATTAAATTTATCATAAAAAATAATACTAATATACTAAGTGCAACGGGTATTATAGCATCATTTACAGTTTTACCAATAGACCAAATATTAATATTTTGAACATCTGTAAAATTAGTTAAACTATTAACTGTACTTATCAAATTACTACTATCAATATTGATTCCAAATACATTAAAATTAAAACTATATAATTGTTCTAATAACCAATCCATAACACCTCTACAATCCAAATAAATGTTTAGATTGTGCTATTGCTACTAACATAAATCCTGCCATCAGAGTCATTAGACCTCTTGATTTTCCCTCTGCATCTTCTCTTTGCCAACCTAAAGCAAACATTACTCCACCAACTAATGCTACTACTCCACCTATTTTTACTAACCAATCACACGCGAAATTTATAAAAGAATCAATAGAATCTGTGTTAGAATTAGCACTTACTTTAGTAGAGCCAACTATTAATACATTCATAATTGTAGTTGATATTATTAATATTTTTTCATTTATTTTATTTTTTATCTTATTTATTTTTTTTATGTTTTTTTTCATTTTACCTCCAAAAAAACTCAAATATAAATTTATTGAGTTTTGTTTATTATTTTTTTCTTTAAATCTTCCAATTCAAATATTCCTGTTTTAAGTATATTTTCTATTTCTACTTCATCTACAGACTCTATTTTAAAATTATCAACTATTTTAGCATAAACTAATCCTGAGTCTGTAAGTAGTTTATAATTTGAGTTTTGAATATAATCTAATTCATTTTTATGATTATATTCCTTCTCTTTATTTCCAATCCAAGATTCATATAACATATTGTATCTAGGGTGTTTAGTTAAATTAAATAATTGAGAATAAAAAGCTCCTATTGTTGATAAAAATAAAATGCAATTTCCTTTTTGCATTTTAGATAATTCATCAAGTGTTGCAAGTTCTCTTCCTACAACGTCCCAATTTGTTGAACTAGAACCTTGCCTTGAAAATGTCCTTCCGTTAGATTTTTTATACCAAGTTTTTTTACCTAGTAAAGCTACCATATATTCTAAAGTTTCCTTACTATTGCTACCTAGAAATAAAGTTGTATCACAGCAATCAAGCACAGATTCCCAACTATCTTTATATTTCTTTTTAAGTTGTGAGAGTGATTGAAGCCCTATTGTTATTCCTACATTTAATCCTCGAAGATATGCTAATTCTTCTACAAATCGTGGTATTTCTCCTAATTGTGCCCACTCATCCATATATATTTCTAAACCTGTAGTTAAACTACCTCCACATTTTTTTGCATTTTCATCAATCATTGCAAATACTTGTGTATAAAAAATTGATGCTAAAAAATTAAAAGTTGAATCACTAGGCTTTGTTATTATAAAATATGCAATCTTTCCACTTGCTTTATTATCAATAGGCATTCCAATTCTACCTAATTCCATATTGTCTGTTTCTGTTAAATTAGCTATTTCTTGAATATTAAATGCTGCTAGTCTAGCTGTTGCTACCATAATTATTGTACTCATCATTTTTGGAGCAGATGCTGCTACTTTGAAATGTTTATATTGTTTAACTCCTACAGCATTTGGCTCTTTTTTTTCCCATACCTTAAATAATTCATCAAGAGCAGAAACTCCGTTTGAGTCTGGCTCGCTTAATCTTATAAGTTTTAATATGGTAGTAAAATTTTGATGCCTTTTCTCATAATGTGAAATTGTATAATAGAATAAAGACTGTAAATATATCATTTCAGCTTTTTCCCAAAACGGATCTCCACTTGTATTTTCTATATTCTCACTTTTGGTATTTAATATTAATGTATTAATTAAACTCATTACATCATCTTCTTGTATCTTTCTTTCACCATTAGAATCTTCTTCATTTTCCTTAATATATAAAAAAGGATTATATGTATTAGATTTTGACTTTTCATCTAAATTCAAAACCTTAATAATATAACCTTTTTGCTTTAATGAATACCCACAATCTCTTAACAGTTCACCTTTAGGATCTGTAACAATAATTGTACCTGTAGCATTTAGTATATTGGGCTTAAAATAATATCTTGACTTTCCTGTTCCCGGCCTTCCTAATAATATTACATGTCTATTCATTCCACTTTTTTTCATATTTTTTGATACAAATTCTGTTTCTGTTAATATTGTATTATTCTCAAAAACTTCATCTCTTTTTTTAATTATATCTTTAGGATTTTTCCATTCGGCAGATCCATACGTATTTTCTTGCATATTTTTTTTATATGCAATATTATATGTTTCATATAACATAAGCACAAATATAGCAATCCCTATTGAAATAAGTAGATTTTCACTTGTTAAATTTATTGGTGTATGTATTTTATATATCTCATTTAATGCAATAGTAAATATCTCTAAATTCCATATATTATTATTTATATTAACCAAAGTTGTTACTCATAACATATAATAAGTAATTATTAAAAATATAATTAAATATATTATAGGTGATTTCTTTCGTACTTTTTTTACAATCAAACTAATCACCCACCTCTTTTTCAATAGTATCAAATTCCACATTAATTTCTTTTATATTTTCTGACATTACCATATTTTCATTTTTTAATTTTTCAAAAATATTCAATTTATCCAACTCTTCATTCACAACATCTCTTTTTTTTTCTTTTTGTGCAAGTTCTGTTAAGTCATCTTTAAATATAGTCCATA
>CAYJJT010000088.1:0-4388 GCA_964370575.1 uncultured Muribaculaceae bacterium
TGTCAATGCCCAAAAAATAAATTTTATTGATGCATACAAGTTATTATATTTCTAGTTATAATTATTTGGGGCTCAACAATTTTAACAGATGTGCAATTTTTTGGGCATGCCTATCAACTTTTTTTGGGCAATATAAAATAAATTATAAAAAAAGAATTTTACTTTAGGTAATTAATAAATTTTAGAAGTTTCTCAAAAAAAATTTTATTTCTTTGCTTGTATCTAGTGTTTAATTTATCAATACAAGGAATATAGTGTTTAGGTCCAACACCATTATCTTCTTTATTATGAATGACAAGCGGCAAATGATATTCTTCAGAAAGAAAACAAGCTAATTCTTTTATGGAAACTGCTTTATCTGAACCAATATTTATGGTTTCTAGTTTAGTGTTTGATAGAAGCAAGTAAAACAAGCAACTCATTAATTCTGGTGCATACATATACGTTCTTTGGCTTTTTCCATCGCCCATTACTTGAATATTTTCTTGCTTTATAACGTTTTCAATAAAATTACCAAGAGCAAAGTTTTGCAAAGGAATATGCTTACCATAAAAACTGAAACATCTTGCAATAGTAGTTGGAATTTTGGTATTGTTATAAAAATCTATCAAAATTTGTTCGGATAAGATTTTTGCTTGTGAATAAATTTGCGGAACAGAGGTGTCTAATTTTAAACTTTCTTCTGTAAAACATGAACCATTCAATTGATGAAAGGAATTATACACGCTTCCTGATGATGTGAATAAAAATGCTTTTACATTATGAATTTTAGCAAGATTAGTTATATTTATTGTTCCTTTCAGTGCATATTCTAAGTGTTTTGTTGCCCAATATTTTTCTCCATTATATGGATAATTTGCAGCATGAATAATATAATCTAACTTATAAAATTTGTTTTGATGGTTAAGTGGATCGCCGTCAATAACTTTCAAAGCTTTATATTGAGCTAAATGTGGGTAAAGTTCGTAAAAAAGCTTTGCAGATCTTGTAAGCGCATAAATAGTAATATTTAAATTATCTTTCTCATTTAGATAGAGTAAACTTTCAATAATCCATATTCCAAAAAAGCCTTTTGCCCCTGTTAGAAAAAAAGCAGAATTATATAGCTTTTCAAATACAGGGCTAAGGTTGCTTTCTATTAAAGATAAATCTTCATTGGAAATTGAAAAGTTCATTTATTTATTCCCTTTAGCCGCTTGAGAAATAAAATTTTCTATAACCAGAATGGTTTTTAATATATCTTCTTTTTCAAGATTTTGCGCAACTCCAAGCCAAAAACTATTTTTCATAATATACTCACTCATAGGTAATAAAGCATAATCGTTATCATTTAGCTCGCTTGAACATAATAATTCAGAATTTTTTATTTTCAAAGAAATTAGATTTTCCGTCAGCATAGGTTGACGCAAAATATTTCCAGCAAAGAGTTCACGTGTGCCTATATTATTATTTTCAAGATAGGTGATAAGCTCATACTTAGTAAAGTAAAGGTTTTCTTTAAGAGTTAAAAGGAAGCCAAACCATGAAGACTTTGTATTTTCAAGACTTTGTGGCAAATAGAAATAATCAGAAAACTTCTCTAGCTCATCTAATAATAGTTGTGCATTTTTTCTTCTTTTTTCTAAAAACAATGGAAGTTTTTTTAGCTGAGAAACGCCAAGAGCAGCCTGCCAATCAGTTATTTTTAGATTATATCCTACATGTGAATAGGTATATTTATGATCATAACCTTGTGGCAATTTACCAAGTTGCATATTAAAACGCTTTTTACAAGAATTGTCTTGCCCCGGTGAACACCAGCAATCTCTACCCCAGTCTCTAAGCGACATAATTATGCGATAAAGCTCTGTATTATTTGTTACAACAGCTCCCCCTTCGCCCATGGTAATGTGATGCGCAGGATAGAAAGAAAAAGTACCAATATGCCCAACTGTACCAACTTTTCTGTTTTTATATTCAGCACCTAAAGCATCGCACGAATCTTCAATAAGCCATAAAGAATGCTTTTGACATATTTCTAAAATCTTATCTAAATCAAAAGGCATGCCAAGAGTGTGCGCAAGCATAATAGCTTTTGTTTTTGATGTTATTGCAGTTTCAATTTGTTCAACATTGATATTACAATTTGCTAATGTGCAATCAACAAAAACAGGAATCAACCCTTGCTGTATAATGGGATTAAGAGTTGTAGGAAAACATGAAGCAACAGTGATGACTTCATCACCAGGCTTTATTTGCCTATCTCCAAGTTTATGCGAACATAGTGCACTAAGAGCAAGCAAGTTTGCACTTGAACCAGAATTTGTAGTGAGTGTATGTTTTACACCAAGATAAGAAGAAAATTCTTTCTCGAATTGCTTATTAAATCTTCCTGTTGTGAGCCACATATCAAGAGAAGCATCTATCATTGCAAGCAGATCGTCTTCATCTAAAGATTTTCCTGAGGCAGGAATATAATCAGACTTTTTTTTGAGTTTTATGCTTTCTTGATAATACTCTAACACGCTTTCATATACTTTTTTTCTTAATTCTTGTTCCATACGATATCTTGCTCAAAGTTTAAAATTTGTTTCTGGGTGAAATCAAAGAGCTTGTTTTCATTTTCATAAAATACTTTATACCATTCAACTGTCTTTTCTAAAGCTTTTTTTGTATCATAAGTTGGTTGCCAAGCAAGTTTTTGTTTTGCTTTTTCAATATTAAGCAAAAGAATATTTGACTCATGTAAGTTATCTTCTTTTAAAACTTTTACTTCGCCTTTTCCATATTTCTCTATAATATAATTTGTTACGTCCATAACATTTAAAATATCATTTTCATGAGGGCCAAAATTATAGGCTTGAGCATAATCTCCCCCCTCTTCTAATAATTTTTTTCCAAGCAATAGATATCCAGAAAGAGGTTCTAATACATGTTGCCAAGGGCGAATCGCTTGTGGATTTCTAATAGTTACAGTCTCATTCTGTGCAATTGCGCGCATACAATCAGGAATAAGCCTATCTAAAGCCCAATCACCGCCACCTATAACATTACCAGCTCTTACACTTGCAAGTAAAAAGCTTTCATCGTTTTGTAAAAAAGAATCACGATATGAAGAAGTTAATATTTCAGCACATGCCTTTGATGAGGAATACATATCATGCCCCCCTAAAGGTTCATCTTCTTTATAACCAACTTTCTTTTCATAATTTTTATAGCATTTATCGGTTGTGATATTAATAAAGGCTTTAACACTTTTACATTTTCTTGCACTCTCTAAAACATTTAGAGTACCTATAACATTTGTTTCATAGGTCATGAGAGGCTCAGAATAAGAAAGCCTTACAAGAGGTTGAGCCGCAAGATGAAAAACCATATCAGGCTCAAAGTCTTTTATTTTTGTTTCAAGTTCATCTTTATTGCGTATATCAGCTATATGACTTTGCATATACTTTTCAAGATTGAGAACAGTAAATAAATTCGGTTTAGTATTTGGTTTTAATGCATAGCCAAATACTTTTGCATCAAGCATATTAAGCCATAAGCAAAGCCATGATCCTTTAAATCCTGTATGACCTGTAACAAGTATTTTCTTGTCTTTATAAAAGTTATTATACATAACTAATTCCATTTTGCCCATGGTGCTAAGCCATTTTTCCAAAGATAGGTTAAATGATTTTTGTCTTTTAAAGTATCCATTGCATGCCAAAAGCCAGCATGTTTATAAGCAGTTATTTGCTTATCTCTTGTTAATGTTTCAAGTGGATCTTGTTCAAAAATTATATCTGAACTATTTTCATCAATATAGTCAAAAACTTGTGGTTCACAAACAAAAAATCCACCGTTAATCCAATTTTCTTCACCTTTAGGTTTTTCCATAAATGAAGTAATTATATTATCATCTTTAATTACAAGAGCCCCAAATCTTCCCGCAAGTTGTACGGCAGTCATTGTGAGGATTTTATTAGATTCTTCATGAAATTTAATTAAGTCAGCAATATTTATATCAGCAACGCCATCACCATAAGTAAGTAAGAACCTTTCATTACCTATATATTCTTGCGCTTGTTTGATTCGTGAACCAGTCATTGTGTCGTGCCCTGTATAGAGCATAGTTATTTTCCAAGGTTCGTTACGTGTTTTATGTATTTCTACACTATTTGTTGTCATATCCACAGTAATATCAGAGTATCTGTTGTAGTAATTGACAAAATAGTCTTTAATATAGTGTGAAAGATAGCCTGTAAGTATTATAAATTCATTAAATCCATATAAAGAATAGGTTTTCATAATATGCCATAAAATTGGTTTTCCTCCAATTTCTACCATTGGCTTTGGCACAACAAGAGTTTCTTCAGAAAGCCTTGTACCATAACCACCTGCTAAAATAACTACTTTCATACTCTACG
>CAYJJT010000089.1:0-4382 GCA_964370575.1 uncultured Muribaculaceae bacterium
CACCTACATCAATGATATTTCTGCCATTTATATTTTCTTTTGTAGACAAAGAATCCAGTGAGTGATTTGTTGCAAAAACTGACATACTAAACTTGTTTACAGATCTATAATCTTTGTATTTATATGTTGCATCATCGCAAGAAATAATTTCATCAGTAAATTTTTTTATAAATAGCTCATCGCGTTTTGCTGTTTGTTTATCAAAAACTTCTACATTTAGACATTGACTACTTTTAAGTTTTTCTATTGTACTTATAACAAATAATGCATATTCTTTGCTTTCTTTTTCTAAACCATCTAAAAACTTTGAAATACGAATATCATTTCTATCAAACTCTCTATAAAACTTTCTCAAAACATGAAAGTCAAGAATATTTACAGCAAGTTGCTTCGGCTGGGATTGATAAATACATTTTCCCTTATATAATAGCGCTCACTTGCCACAACAAAATCAGAATAGCTAGAATATGCATGTAATAAATATTTTTTTAACTATTCGCAAGCCAAATATTTTAATAATCATTTCATCATAAGTGCTTTCTTAAGCATATAGCATGAGACTCAATTTAGAAAGGCGCTTTCTTATCGATCGGCTAAGTTTTTTTCTAATTTTCTTTATTTTGCCTATAAAAGTATTGCTATCATCTTCTGCTGGAAGAAAATTTCTAAAATATTCTTCCATAAACGGTGTCTTTACAATATAGCGATAAAACTCATGCGCATTATATGCTTTTGGATATTTCCAAGGCTTCATATACCCCACATAATGCCACTGTATCATATTTTCTAATGCATATTGTAGAGTTTCATGACCGTACAATTCTAGCAACTTAGAGTCATGCAAAGGATTTTTTTCAGTTGTATGAAAAAAGATCATAGCATTACTTGGCAAACGTGAAATATTCTTATAACATGCAAGAGTTAGAATTTCTTGCTCAGGTAAGTAAAGGTGAGGAGCATGCTTTTCAAGTAATGTAAGGAGTTTTTCTTCAATATTATCTTTACGCATAGATTTTAAATTATGAATCATTAATCCAGCAGCAAACTCATGATTAAGAAGGACTTCTTGCTCTTCGACACTAAAATATGCTATAATATCGGATGGATAATCTATTGGTTTTTTTATTTTTCTGAAATCACCAGGCACACACATATATGTGTCATCTGTATAATTATGATAAAGAGGAGCAAGATCACGTAAAAAAACAACATCAACATCACTGATGACTATTTTGTCATATTGCGGAAAAAGGTTTGATGCTATTAACTTTGAAAACAAATCAGGAGAAAAATTTTTCTGTGGAAGTTTTTTAAAAGTTTCATCAAAACGACCATGAATATTAATAAAATTTAAACTTGCAAATTCAAATTCTTTGATTGTTTCTTGCAGTTTATCTTGATTCTCTTGTGTTATATCTGAATGTACTATATGCAACTCATACTTTTCATTTTTACTAGAGTTTTCAAGTAAAGAATAAATTGCACCTGCTGCTGGTAAAGCATAGTTATTATTAAAACAAAACATTACTGGAATCATTTAAAGTATCCTTTTTCTATACAGTATTAGTATATTTCTAAAGTTGGAATAGCAGTTACAAATTTTCCATTCCATTTACGAATATAGGAATGAGTATCTATAATTTCATCTTTAATATTCCATGGAAGAATCACTAGAAAATCAGGCTTTTCTTCTTCAATTTTTTCAACTGCATACACAGGAATATGAGAACCAGGCATGAATTTATTCTGTTTACTTGCAGCTTTATCTACGCAAAATGAAATTAAATCAGGCTTAATCCCACAAATATTTAAAAAAGTATTACCCTTAGCAGCTGCACCATAAGCCGCTACTTTCTTTCCTGCTTTCTTTTGTTCGAGCAAAAACATCAAAAGTGCATTTTTTGTGTCTTCAATCTTTACTTGATAAGTAAGGTACCCCGCAAGCTCATGTAGCTTTGCAGATTTCTCTTTTGAGAGCATTGCTTCAACATTTGCAGTTTTTACATGAACTTTGCAGTTTTCATGACAAGCAAATATACGTAATGAGCCACCATGTGTAGGCAATTCTTCAACATCAAAAACATGTAGACCTTGCTTTTCGAAAATTCTTAGCACTGAATAAAGAGAAAGATAGGAGTAATGTTCTTGATAGATTGTATCAAATTGATTCTTTTCAATAAGATTTAATAAATGTGGAAATTCAAAAGTGATAATGCCATTTTCTTTCAAGGCAATGCACGCACCTTGAACAAAATCATTAATGTCTGGTACATGAGCTAGAACATTATTTCCTAGAATTAAATCAGCTTTTTTATTCTCTTTTACTAATTCAGAAGCAAGGCGAGAACCAAAGAAATCCTGTATGCTTTCAATACCTCTTTCACGCGCTACATCTGCTGTATTTTTTGTTGGTTCAACACCCAAACAAGGAATATTATTTTCTTTGAAATATTGCAATAAATAACCATCATTTGATGCAATTTCAATAACTTGGGATTCTACATTCAAATTAAATCTTTCAATCATCATTTCAACATAGTTTTTTGCATGCAAAAGCCAAGAAGTGGACATTGAAGAGAAATATACATAGTCATTATTGAAAATTTCTCCACAGTCTTTATATTCATCTACTTGCACTAAAAAGCAATTATCACAAACATAAAGAAGAAGAGGAAAATACGCTTCCATTTCTTTAAGCTGTTCTTTTGTCAAGAATGAATTTGATGCGGGTTGGTGCCATAGATTTGCAAATACATGTGTGAGTTCTTGCCCACAATGACGACATTTCATATTTCTAATCCTTTAAATTCTTCAGTGATATAGGGATGGTTTTTATCTTTTTCTGATATTTCTGTAATGCCTAAAGCCCATTTTATTTTTATTTTAGGGTCGTTATAATTAATAGCAGCCTCGTAGGCTGGTGAATAAAAATCTGAATGCATATATAAGAGCTGAGTATTTTCTTCTAAAGTTTGAAAACCGTGGGCAAAACCTTTTGGAATATAAAGCGCTTTACCGTTTTCAGGCGTTAATATTTCAGCGTGGTAATGTAAAAAAGTAGGTGAATTTTTCCTTAAATCAATAGCAACATCATAACAAGCACCTTGCAAGCAACGTACAACTTTAATTTCTGCAAAAGGTGGGTTTTGATAGTGCATTCCTCTAATTGCGCCTTTTTGTGTAGTTATTGAAGTGTTCATTTGTGCGAGCGGTAAACTTAAGCCATGCTCTTCAAATTCTTTTACACAAAAAAAACGAGCAAACATTCCCCTATTATCAGTAAAGGGTGTATTTTCACAAACGTAAAGACCATCAATATGTGTTTTTATAAAATTCATTATCGTTCCAAATATTCTTGAATTTGTCGTCTTGTAAACATACTTAAGTCAGCAGAGTTTTCACTCCAAGTTCTATACCAATTTGCTGACCATTCAAGACCTAGGTGAAAACCAAGTTTTGGTTTCCATGATAGTCTATCTGAAACTTTTTTACAGTCAAGCCCCAAGAACTTTGCTTCATGAGGTTGTGGTGCTTTATCAATAATATAAC
Organism: uncultured Muribaculaceae bacterium; assembly: GCA_964370575.1. Taxonomy (GTDB): domain Bacteria; phylum Bacillota_I; class Bacilli_A; order RF39; family UBA660; genus MGBC107952. Next base: position 3,550 of record CAYJJT010000089.1, read on the forward strand.
GAGAAGCTGTGTTTTCTCTTGAAATATCCCAGTATGTTGAAAACACTTTCACCACTTCTTCAACTGTATGCGCTTCATTGTTTAAAGGGCCAAAATTCCACCCCTCTGAATAAAGACTTGGATTATTATATAGTTCTTTTGCAAGAAGAAGATAGCCATAGAGAGGCTCTAAGACATGTTGCCAAGGGCGTGTTGCGTAAGGATAACGTATATGCACTGCTTCATTTTTGCTAAAAGCTCTTGCCATATCAGGAATAAGCCTATCTTTTGCAAAATCTCCACCGCCAATAACATTACCGGCCCTCACACTTGCAAGGCCTTGTTTTTCTGTATCAAAAAAACTTTTCCTATACGAGTTTACAACAAGTTCAGCACAGCCTTTACTTGCTGAATAGGGGTCATCGCCACCCATTCTGTCATCTTCATTGTATGGGTAAGCTTTGCCAATATTTTCATAAGCTTTATCAGAGGTTATAACAAGTGTTGACTTTATATTTTTACAAGCAAGCGCCGCATCTAAAATGGATGCTGTACCCATTATATTTGTTTCTAATGTTTCGTACGGTAGCTCATAAGAGGGGCGCACTAAAGATTGAGCTGCTAAGTGAATGAGAATATTAGGCTTTACTTCTAATATCTTTTCTCTAAACAGGTTTCTATCTCTGATATCTGCATGCCAGTGCTTACAAAATTTTTCTAGTTTAAGTAATGACCAAAGTGAAGGGTTACTGGGAGGCATAAGCGAATAATCATAGACTTTTGCACCAAGTTTTTCTAACAAAAGTATAAGCCAAGCACCCTTAAATCCCGTACCACCTGTCAAAAAAACTGTT
>CAYJJT010000090.1:0-4366 GCA_964370575.1 uncultured Muribaculaceae bacterium
ATATCATTAATATCCATAATAGCATCAATAGTTTCTAATATTTCTTCACAATTATCCATAAATATTTGATAATCACTTGTAGTATATGGCTCACTTTCAACTGCATTAATTATAAGTGTTTCAATAGGAGTTGGACTATTGTACTTAACGTAAGTTGGAAAACCACTTCCTCCCATTCCTATAATTCCACAATCTTTAATAAGAGAAATAAACTCCTGTTTACTATATTTATTTAATTTACGAGTAGTAGTTCTTTTATTTTCATATTTCTCCAAATTATCATTTTCAATAACAATAGTTTTAATTTTTTCACCATTATATACATATTTTTCACTAGTTCCAAGCACATATCCACTTATAGAAGCATGTAGCGGTATTCTAAACTTACCTTTTCTTCTTGCTATTACACTACCTTTATGAACATAATCACCCTTTTTAACTAATAGCGTTAAATCAGTATCATTACCACTTATTAAAGGTATATATACTTTAGATGGTTTAATATATTCAATACATTTTTTATTTAATGACATTTTTTTGTTTTTTTCTAATTTAACACCTAGCATCGTATAATTCACCTCATTCTAATTATACTAATTTTTAATATTTTAATCAAGAAAAAAGAGTTAGAACAAATAGTTCTAACTCCATTATTTTATTATAAATTTTACCCCTTTCTTTTCATTCTTTACATTTATTAAATATCCACAATGGTAGATAGTTTTTTTCACAATCGATAGCCCTAAACCAAAGTTCCCGTTTATTCCTTTTTTGTACGGTGTGAAGATATCGGATAAAATTTCCGGGTCAATATTAGGTCCATCATTATAAAATGTTATAACACCTTTCTTAATATTTATTTTAATTTTAGTTTTAGCATATCGAACAAAGTTACCAAGTAAATTATCTATTACTGCTTCCCACATATCAGGAGATCCTGTAAATATACAATTATTATCTATTGCTACTTCCCATTTAATATTTGGAACTACAATTTTATATTTTTTAACAGCATCATTAATTATATTTGTAATATCAGTTTGTTCATTAACTAAATGATCTATTTCTTTAATATAGTTTAGTTTATTTAAGTATAGTAAGGAGTGTACTTTTAATTCTAACTTATTAATTTCACTATTTATAACCTGAAGACCTTTTTCTTTAGTCTCCATATTATCTTCAATAGCTTCTACATATGATTTTATTACAGTAAGAGGAGTTTTAAAATCATGCGATATGTTTTGATACATTTGTGTTTTATAATCATCTTGTTTTTTTAAATGAACTTTAACTAAGTCAATAGTATCTGATAAAACTTTTAACTCATCATCGTCATTAAATTTATAATTAGAAATATAATCATCATTAGATAAATTGTTAACTTTATTCTTTAACATTTCTATCTTTTTAACAATTTTACGATTCCATAATATTAATAAACTTAGTACAATTATAAAAGTTACAATTATTAATGGCAATATATTTAATAATACTTTACTTCGCATTATGTTTATATAGTCATCATTGGCGATACTTATTTTCTTTACCTCATCTCCTTCTGGATTATTGGTACTATAATAATATGTATCACCCAAGTAAATAAATTTACCTTGATCGTCTGTGATTAATGGTATTAATTTGTCTAGTTTTATATTTAAAACATCATTTAAATTATCTGAAAATGCGATTTCATTTTCATTTGATATATATATATACGCTACATCAGCATCTATAACTGAATCACTAATATTACCATCAATAAAGTCTAATGGTTGTTCTAAATATTGGTATAAATGTTCTTCGTAAGTAGGTAATAGTACGTTAGGTAATATTATTCCAAGCGATAAAGTTATAATTCCAAAAATAATAATACTTATAACAACTAATTGCTTTGATAAACTATAAGTTATATCTTTCATATAAACCTATATCCATATCCATAAATCGTATTAATTCTAATTTTTGGTAACTTTTTTCTTACTCTTCTAACTAAGTCATCTACTACTCGATCACTTCCAAAATAATCATTTCCCCAAACTAATTTTAAAATATCATCTCGACTAAAAGATTTCCCTTTATTATTTAAAAACAATAATAGTAGATCATATTCAAGTGTGGTTAATATAATTTCTTTATCTATTTCATATACAGTTCTTGTATCTATATCAATAGTATACGTTTCATACTCTATCTTATCATTTTTAATTTCATAAACTCGATCTAATATACGTTTAACTCTTAAAATTAATTCTTTAGGAGAATACGGTTTAGTAATGTAATCATCACTTCCTAATTCTAAACCTATAATTTTGTCCAAATCTTGATCACGAGCTGAAGTAAATATTATTGGTACTTTTTTATCAGTTTCTTTAATTTTTTTAATAATGTCATATCCACTTATATTATCTCCTAGCATAATATCTAGTATCCATAAGTCAACATCATTTCCAATATAGTCTACTGCATCACTTCCGTTATAAAAATTTATTACTTCAAATTCTTCTTTTTCTAAGTAAGATTTAATTAAGTTATTTAAATTAACTTCATCTTCAACTAAACAAATTTTGTACATTTGATTCACCTCATTATTAGTATAACATGTTTCTTAAATATTCTCTATTATCACCTCCAGTACTTTAATCATACTAGATAAATGTGTTTAAATTATTTCAAAAATATGGGAAATTATGGCAATAAAAAAATATAGAGATTACTCTCTATATTCAAATTCATAATCTAAAATTCTAATATAGTCACCATCTTCAGCTCCTAATTCTTTTAGTTTATCATCTATCCCAAGTCTTCTAAGTTTTTTAGAAAAACGGTAAAAGGCTTCATCTGTAGTAAATTTAGTTAATCTAAATATTTTTTCTATTTCTTTACCTTTAATAATCCATGTACCAGTAAAATCTTTCTCTATTTCAAATGGTTTTTCTACTTTGAATTTATATAGTACATGAGTTTCAAATCTTTCTTCTTCATATAATGGTTGTTTACTAATAGATTCTAATAATTCACTAATTCTCTCTAATACTGGAGTTAGCCCTTCACTATTAATAGCCGAAATAGTGAATACTTCTATTTCAGGGTATTTTTCTTTGAATCTAACTAAATTATCTTCAGCTCCTTCAATGTCCATCTTATTAGCAATTACTAATTGTGGTTTGTCTAATACTTTTTTATTGAACGCTAAAAGTTCTGCATTAATTACTTCATAATCTTCAATCGGATCTCTTCCTTCATAACCACTCATATCAAGTATATGAGCAATTACACGAGTACGTTCCACATGACGTAAGAAACGATCTCCTAACCCTTCTCCTAGTGAAGCACCTTTAATAAGACCAGGTAAATCGGCTACTACAAATGATTTACCTTCAGCAACTTTAACTACTCCTAAATTTGGTTTTAATGTAGTAAAATGATATGCAGCTATTTTAGGTTTACTAGCTGAAATTTTAGAAATTAAAGTTGATTTACCAACACTTGGTAATCCAACTAATCCAACATCTGCTAGTAATTTAAGTTCTGCTTTAATTTTTTTCTCTTCACCATCTTCACCATGCTCACTATAACTAGGTGCTGGATTACTACGAGTAGCAAAAGCAATATTACCTCTACCTCCACGTCCACCATTTGCAATTATAGCTTGTTCTTTATGTTTTGTTAAGTCAGCAATAATTAAGTTAGTCTCAGCATCAGTAACAACAGTACCTGGTGGTACTTTAATAATAGTATGAGTAGCACATTTACCATGGCATCCACTTCCTTGACCATTAACACCTTTATTACCTTTTATTAGTTTTTTATATCTTAAATCTATTAATGTATTAAGTCCTTCATCTACTTCAAAAATAATGTCTCCACCATTTCCACCATTTCCTCCACTAGGACCACCCATTTCAACATATTTTTCACGGTGAAAGGCCATACAACCATCTCCACCTTTACCTGCGATTAAATCTACAACAACTTCATCGATAAACATATTATCACCTCTAATTCATTATTATTATACACTATTTAATATAAATTAACTAGTAAAAAACCCAATTAATATAAATTGGGTTTCATTATTATTTTGTTTCGTAAACACTTGCTTGTTTTTTATCTTTACCTAAGCGTTCAAATCTTACATATCCGTCAATTAGAGCAAATAAAGTATGATCTTTACCACAACCTACATTTTTACCTGGATTAATTTTAGTACCACGTTGACGGTAGATAATACTACCAGCAGTAATAAATTCTCCATCAGCAGCTTTAGCTCCTAAACGTTTAGATTCACTATCACGTCCATTAGATGTAGATCCTTGACCTTTTTTATGTGCAAATAATTGAATATTCAATCTTAATAATTCTAACA
>CAYJJT010000091.1:0-4285 GCA_964370575.1 uncultured Muribaculaceae bacterium
GGCTTAAACGTTCTTATTGGCGAAAATGATTCAGGCAAGTCCGCAATATTAGACGCCATTAAATTGGTTCTTAAAACCCACGCCTACGAGTGGATTAGAGTTGAAGAAAAAGACTTCTATTCCAACAAGGGAGAACAAGCAACGAAATTACGAATCGAAATAGAATTCAAAGGATTGGCAGATAATGAGGCAAGGCACTTCATCGAATGGCTGGGCTGGTATAATAGCAATAAAGGCGAAGGACAGCCTGACTACAAACCATTACTGCGAATTATCTATGAGGTTGAGAGAAACAAAGAGCGCATACTAGTTTCTGAAGTATGCGCCGGGATGGATGATTCAGGCTACCCACTTAATGCTTTAGCAAAAGATTTTTTAAAAACAACCTATTTGAAGGCATTGAGGGATGCTGATGGTGAACTCATGGCAAGAAGAAATTCTCGAGTATCTCAAATCCTTCGAGGGCACAGTTTATTCCGTGAATCAGGCGATGATATTCACGAGTTTAAAAAAATAACTAAACTAGCCAATGATGCTATTACTGATTGGTTAGAAGTGGATGAAAGGAAAAGGGTGCTGAAAGATACTATAGATGAATTTATTAAGGCTTTCATAAGTAATGACTATTCTTCAGAGTTTGTTCTTAGCAATCCAAATTTGGTAGCTATTCTTGAAAAAATATCAGTTGCTATTGCCGAGAATGAAAATTTAGGGCTTGGCACCATGAATAGACTATTCATGGCAATTGAGCTTCTTCATTTGAGAAAAGAGAATGATGGCTTGAAACTAGCTCTAATTGAGGAGTTAGAAGCTCATTTGCATCCACAAGCTCAAATGAAAGTAATTGAAAAATTGCGAACCGAAAAGCACGCGCAATTCATTCTTACAACTCACAGCCCTAATATATCATCAAAAGTACCTCTTGATTCACTTATTTTATGTAAGAAACAAAACGCTTTTAGCATGGGTAAAGGAACATGCCTTGATGCCCAAAATATCAAATACTTGGAACGTTTTTTAGACGCTACGAAATCTAATCTATTCTTCGCTAAAGGCGTGATAATAGTAGAGGGTTGGTCTGAAGAGATACTGTTACCTGCACTTGCTAAGAAAATGGGTATAGATTTAACGCAGCAAGAAATAGCAATAGTTAATGTTGGCTCTACAGCCTATCTTCATTTTGCTAAGATATTCATGCGTGAAAATCAAGAGTGTATAGGCATTCCAGTTGCAGTCGTTACAGATTTAGACAATCGCCCTGATTCTAACGGATTTTTTTCAGATAATGAGGATGTTAATAAGCGAAAAGAAACATTAGAAAAGTTAAATTCCAATTTTAGTAATTCAAATATAAAGCTTGAAGTAGCAAAAGAATGGACTTTGGAGTGGTGTCTATATAAATCATCGTCCCTATCGAGACATTTTAAAGAATCGGTGCAGCGAGTTCATAGCAAGACCAAAGAATTTAAATCTGATGAACATGGCAATTTTAACGACCTTTTTGAAAACAAGTTTATAGCAAAGCTGAGAAAAGATAGCGGCACATCTTCTCATAAAGGCACATCTCCTCTAGATAAACTGTCTATTATTTCAACATTGGCGGAAAAAATTGAAAACGATAAAAATGCAATTAATTTTGACGGTGATGAGTATATAGCCTACCTTATTAACGCCATCAATCATGTATGCGGGTTATGCTAGAAATACAAGATAGCCACATCAGAGAAGCTGAAAGTTTTTTAATAGAAGGGAAACGCTTTGACGAAGAAGAACGTATTCCGTTTATTAAAAATCTTGAAACACTTGATTTGTTTGCCGTACCAGGTAGCGGGAAGACCACTGCGCTTCAAGCAAAACTGTATTGCTTAGCAAAGCAAATGCCTTTTGCTGATAATTCAGGTATCCTTGTATTATCTCATACTAATAAAGCGGTCGAAGAGATTGAGAAGCAATTAAAGTCGCAGTGTCCGCAATTGTTTGCTTATCCTAATTTCGTTGGGACGATTCAAGCATTCATGAATAAATTTTTAGCAAATTATGCTTTATTTGCATTTAAGGGTTCTTACATAAAAGCGAATTGCGATGATTTATATGCGCGAGAGATGAGACAATTTTATCATTCATTACCGTGGAAAAAATTTGACTCAAAAACGCCCTATCTCAAAAATGATTTATACTTCAGAGCCAACAGTAGAACAAACGATAAAACAACGGATAAAAAAAATCAGAATGCTATTAATTTTTTGCTAAGCTTACGTCTTAACTCTGAGCACACCAAAATTATATATGGAGAAAAAGACACCATTCTATATACAGAATCAGGAGCAGCGCAACATAAATTTCATGAGATAAAGAACCAAAAATATGAATTATATTCGCAAGGCATATTATCATTTTCTGATTCATATTATTTTGCTAGAAGACAAATTACAAGTTACCCTTCGATTGTAAAATTGCTACAAAAACGCTTTAAATATATATTTATTGATGAAGCTCAGGATTTACTGAGAAATCAACTGGATATTATCGATGAGGTTTTTTATACTGAATCATCATATAAAACTATCATTCAAAGAGTAGGTGACATAAATCAGGCTATATATAACTCTCAAAAAGCTGTTGGTTCGTCATGTGAATGGATACCTCGCGAAACTTGCTTATACTTAAATAAATCACATAGACTCTCGCAACCTATAGCAAATGTAGTAGATTATTTCACATTAAATAAAGGATGTGACAGTAAAGGCATACCTAAGTTTAAGGTGCAAGGAAATGCCAGTGCCATCAATATACCACCACACCTAATTATATTTGATAGAGAAAGTATGGGAGGGCTAAAAAAGGAATTTCAGAGACTAATAATGAAGTATAACTTGCTAGACGATCCCAAAAATGAAAGAAAAGGATTTAAAATAATCGGCTGGAGTTGCGCAAGAGACGAGAAGATCTCGAGTGAAAAGCTGAGATTAGTCGATATATTTCCTACGTATAAAAAAAATTCACATCAAAGAGCAAAAATAGCACCAACTTCATTATTGGATACAGTTGCATATAATCCTCAAGAACAAACATTATTCGTATATCAAAAGAGCATAATATTAGCATTTTGTACAATATTAAATTTGAGCGAAATTAGTTATGAAATAAAGTCCAAGACAGATACGAGACGAGTGCTATTCAATGTTAAATATTTTTGGGAGAGTTTAAAAGAGAAAGTATCTGAAGATGCTTTAATGGGTTTTAAACAACAACTTTTTTCTTGGAGTTTTCAACTTGCTACTAATAGTAATATCGAGAATGTTTATGAACAGCTCAAACAGTTTATCAAAGATGATTTAACAACGATTTATGATTTTACACTCCAAGGTGAAGCGTTGACATTTATATGCCAGCCTTATAAGAAAATTATTACTTCACCTACAAATACAGCCGATAGCCCTCTAGAGCAGGCGCAAATTGACATTTGCTCAGTACATAGCGTAAAGGGACAGACACATTGTGCTACAATGTATGTAGAGACATCTTATCATACCTATGAGACAAAAAAGAAATGTGTTATTGACGCGTTGAGGCGAAATCATCATAAACTGGATATTTTGAACGACAAGGATGTAAGGGCGAAAGAGGCATTTAAAATGATGTATGTTGGTTTTTCAAGACCGACACATCTTCTTTGCTTTGCTGTTTTAAGAGAGAATGTCGAAGCTCATATTAAAGAGCTTCGCGAAAAAGGATGGGAAATTTCAGATATAACATCTCATAATCAACTTCATTTTTAAGTATGTATAAAGATAACACTCCACCACGTAGCATTCGCAGTTCAGCAGTCAAATATTAAAGCTATGTCGCAGCCTTGGGCGTTGATGCGTCTAACATTGAGATGCGTTATGAGGATGAAAACATATGGCTCACTCAGAGGATGATGGCAGAGCTTTATGCGGTGTCGATTTCTACTATTAACGAGCATATTACAAGAATCTATAATGATTCGGAGCTGCAAGAAGAGGCAACTATTCGGAATTTCCGAATAGTTCAACAGGAGGGCAAGCGGGAGCTTGCTGCTTGCTGCTTGCTGCTTGCTGTTTCACGCTATCGCGTTGGCGGCGGTGGGGAAGTGTCGCGCTACGCGCGAGTCCATTAGGGGGCGACAGTGTTGCGGGGCGGGTTCACCTTGCTGGGTGGGCGCAGCGGGCATGTTTTCTTTTAAGGCACTGTCGCCTCCTCGCGCTGGCGCGCTGCGGTCTTCTCTCGGGCTTTGCCCGAACCCAGCAGGGCTCTGCCCTGC
>CAYJJT010000092.1:0-4174 GCA_964370575.1 uncultured Muribaculaceae bacterium
TTGTTTATGATCAACACCTTTAAAATAATCAATATATAAATCTTTAATTTTCATATTTACCTCCAAGTTAATTAATACCACGCAATATAATTACGTGGTAATTTTTATATTTGGGTATTTTCAACTTTACCCATCAAATTATATTTTTTATCTAAATATTTAATAATAGCTTTTACACTTCCAATAATAGGAGTAGAAATAATCATTCCTATAATACCAAAGAAGTATCCAAATACTAATAATCCTAAAATAATAGTAACTGGATGAAGCTTAGTAGTTTTACTCATTATTAACGGTTGAATAAAATTACCTTCTAAAAATTGAATTATTGCGATTAAAATTATCGCTAAAATACCTGTTGTAGGATTTTGAGTAAATGCAATTAATACTGCTGGAAATCCCCCAATATACGGTCCAGCATATGGTATTACATTAGTAAGTCCACAAAATAAACCGAATAACATTGGACTTTCTAATCCTATTAATGTAAACCCAATTGTACTTATTATAAATACAAATGTACAATCTATTAGTGCACCCTTAACATAACTAAACATACTATTGTTAATTAAGTTAAATACTTCAATAACACTTTTTCTAAATCTTCTAGGAACAAAAGCAATTATATTATCACTAGTTGAATCAAATGCTACTAATAGATAAAAACCAATAATTAATCCCAGTACAGTTATTCCAACAGCACTAAATAAACCACTAATAACACTAATAGTCGCATCAGGTAAACTTTCTGTAATACTATTACCAACTGCTATAGTTGAATCTAAAATTTGATCTTTAATACTATCCACATTTATGTAATCAATATCATTAAAGTGATTTAAAACATCATCTACAAAACCATCAACACTACTAATAACACTAGGTAGATTAGATGCGAAATCATTTAATTGAGTTGCTAATAACGGAATTAATGCATTTATAATTAAGTAAATTATTATAAATAAACCTAAATATACTGCTGTGGCACCGATACCTCTTCTTACACCTCTATCATGCATCCAAGTAACTAATGGATTAAATAACCATGCAATTACAAATCCTATAAACAATGGTGATATAATTGTACCAATAGTAAGTAAAAAACCACCTATATTCCAATCTCTAAATATAACACTAACACTAATAATTAATACTAATAATATTAAAAAATAAGATACCTTTAATATTTTACGACCTAAACTAATAACTTCGTTTAAACTTTCAATATCTAAATTTTCAAGTTTTTCTTTTTTTCTAAACATAATCTTCACCTAAAATAATTATAACATATAAATCGTATATTTCATATAATAAATTATCTTGTAATATTATTAAATAAAGTATATAATTATTAATATTATAGGAGGATATATGAAAAATTTATTTGGTGGATTAGCAGTAGGAATTGCAAATATAATTCCTGGAGTTAGTGGTGGTACAATCATGGTACTACTTGGTATATTTGATAATTTAATGGAAGCTATTAGTAATATATTTAATTTAAAAATAAAATTAAAAGATAAAAAGGCAGATATAATCTTTTTAACACAAGTATTAATCGGAGTCGCTATAGGGCTAGTTGGATTTGCAAAAATACTTGAAATATTATTTGAAAGTTATGAAGTTCAAACTTTATATTGGTTTGTTGGATTAATATTATTTTCAATACCAGTATTAAAGAAAAAAGAATTACAAGGTGAAAAAATAAATTATCTATTTTTAACTTTAGGAATATTATTGATAGCTAGTATTGCATTCTTATCACCTAGTGATGACGGTAATTTAGTAAGTTTAGATACATTAATAAATACTGATTTAACATTAATATATATACTAACACTTATTTTAATAGGTATTATTAGTGGAGCTAGTATGATGTTTCCTGGAGTTAGTGGTTCAATGGTATTATTAGTATTAGGATATTACCATATATTTAAAGGATATGTTGCAAATGTGACTAGTTTTGAAATTCCAATATTACTGGCTCTAGTATTTATTGCCATAGGAGTTGGGATTGGAATCGTAGGAAGTGCAATTGTTACTAACTACTTATTACATAATTACAAAAGAAATACCATGAGTTTTATATTAGGACTAGTAATTATGAGTGCTGTAGTAATTATTCCAATAACTACATATACAACTTCTTTAGTAATTACTTCTATTATTAGCTTTATAATTGGAGCAATTGTAGTATTATTATTTGAAAAATTTTCAAACTAAAAGACTAATTTAATTAGTCTTTTTATTTATAAAACAATTTATTTTTTCAGAATATTTATCGTAATTATCATTTAAATATAAATTTTGCTTATAAAAATATCCTCTATTTTTTATTATCTCAATATCATTCGGATCCTCAAATTCAGTTACAAATTCGACCTTTTCAAAATCATCTTCAACTACATTAATTCCATAATATGATCTAAATTTACCATATTCTCCCTCATTAATTTGAATATCACCATCATATTTTGCTTCTCCATTTGAAAATATTGGAATAGCTTTCAAATTATTATTTTTTTCATCTTCAACTACAAAATAAGGACGTTTTAATTTTTTTGTTACTTTCTTTTTTTCTCTTAATAACTTTCTCACTTTTTCACGTTTGATATAAACTAATTTTGTAGCACTATTAAATTTTATTTCACCATAATTACGATGATTTTGATATAATTTTATTCTATCTAACGAATGTGAATATAATCTTTTATTTAAAGTTATATTATTTTCTATTGCAAATTTAGCTTTTTGGACATTTTCATCGAAATTAGCATATAAATTATTATCTCCATATAAACAAACTTCACAAGTTGTTGATATTGGAATATCATATTTTTTAAATTCTTCTTCAACTTTTATAATTAAATTTTTAGGGATTACCGATAATAAAGGATTTTCTAAAAATGTTTCAAAATCATACTGTTCTTTAATATATTTTACCGATTCTCTAAAGTTTTTACATTTTGCGGATAATATTGATAGGTACTCGACAATTTCATCTAATACAAAACATTCATCGATATTGTATAAAAAATTAATATTTGAATTAATTATATCTGGATTTTTTGACAAAATAATCGGATGTTTTTCAATACACTCTATTACTTTTAAATGATTTTCTTCTTTAGTATTTCTAAAAAAATTATATAAAATATCATCTATTTTATCTATGTTGGTATTCATCTGAATAGTTATAATATCATTCACACGGATATTTTCAATATTTATTCCATAATCAGATAATAAATTATTTAATTGACTTGTTTTCATATTTCACCAGCTTTTCTTTTCAAGTGAAATTATATTAACATATTTTTTTGTAAAAATAAATAAAAAAACTAATTTTAATTAGTTCTTTTACTCAAATAATTAACTGCATAACTGCAAGTAGCAGTAATATTATATAAATTATAAATTTGAATGAAATCATCCATCATTTTAGCAGCAAAATTATTACCTCGATAATCATTATATATAAATACTTTTGTAATAGTTAACGAATTGTCGATTAAAGTATAATTTACATACCCTACTTCTTCATCATTAACTACATATTTATGAATAAACATTTAAACACTCATTAATTCTTCTTCTTTAGCTTTTAATAAATCTTCTATTTTTTTATTAAAGTTATTAATTAAATCTTGAACATCTTCAGTGAATCCTTTTTTATCGTCTTCAGTTCCTTCTTCACATTTTTTAATATCATTATTCGCATCTTGTCTAACATTACGAAGAGCAATTTTAGTTTCTTCAGCTATAGTTTTAGCTTGTTTAACATAATCACGTCTAGTTTGCTCTGTTAAAGCTGGAATATTTAATATAATCATATCTCCATTATTGTTTGGAGTTAATCCAATATTAGATTCAAATATTCCCTTTTCAATTGCTGCCAAACACGATTTATCAAATGGTTTAATCATTAATTGACGTGCTTCTGGAATTGATATATTAGCCACTTGTTGTAGTGGTGTTGGAGCTCCATAATATTCAACCATTACTGATGATAATATTGCTGGATTAGCTCTCCCCGCTCTAATATTAGCAAGTCTTTTATTCATAGTCTCGATAGAAGCTTCCATATTCATTTCTGCTTCCATTAAAATTTCATTTAACATTTTTATCCACCTTTCAATAATATTATACTTAAAAATTAGTATTATTACAATAT
>CAYJJT010000093.1:0-4135 GCA_964370575.1 uncultured Muribaculaceae bacterium
TGTACTCGGCAACGACGGTGCTTTCTGGGGATTGGGCTATAAGGTCATATTGCATTATGCTGCCTTTTTATTCAGCTTATTCTTTCATACCGTTAAAAAAAGCAGAAAGATCCCCATAGCTAACTAAACCTAACTTTGTAGAAAAGTCACTTTCCTGAAAGCATTTTTTAAAATCACTCACAAACTCTTCGATAAAATCTTCTGGAGTATGTTCAAATTTTTTCATCGCAGTTGCTATGACATATAGTTTAAATTTAATAAAATTTAAAAATAAGTCACTATTTAATGTATCTTTATCTTTATTATTTGATGTATTAATAGATTTATTATTTTCATAAAGCATAATTAAAAATAATAAAGCGTTTATACGTGGAACAAAAATTTCAGATTTGTCTTTATTTTCTTTTTCTGCAAATCGAGAAGGGTGTTGCATATACTTATGAGAGATTTCAGGCATTGTTGTTATAAAGTCTTTTGATGAATACAGAATAAAAAAATCCAAAAAATCTATAAATATGCCAACATTATCAATCATACCTTCCAGTGACTTATGTGGATAGCTTGTGCTATTAAATTTTAAATTATTTAATTTATCTAGGTAGTCTTTAGCAGCAGATTTTTTATATGCCTTAGTACAACTCATAGTCATCGCACAACATAAGAAATCTCTAAGAAATTCATCATAATTTTTAGATTTATCTTTAGTTATATTATGTTTCTGCAGAAACACATTGTAAATATTCTTATCATCTGAAACTAAGCTTCCTTTAATTGAGTGTGTTTCTGTGAAGTTTAGTAAGCAAACTTTGCTATCTGTTAAGGTGAATTTAAGCATTATGTCAGATATAGTATGCTTACTAAAAAGTTCTTCAGTAGCATCAAGAGATATGGCAACACTTTGCTCATCTGAAATATCGACAAAACGCTGCTTAATTTTATACAAAGCTATACCTTGATTGCTTTCTTCGCCGGCAAAAAAAATGTAATTCAAATTTTCATTATTTGATATTTTATCTTTTACAAAATTATCTACTTTTTCTTGTAATAAATAAAAATCTTTAGTTTCTTTATCTCCATATAGGTATAAAATTATTTTAATGTTTGGATAATCTTGAGTTATAATAGACTCTAAAGATCTACTTAAATTTTCAAATGAGTCTTTTGCGCTTACTCTAAACAATATATATGCTTCTGGGATATTTTTAAACATAGAACTTTTAATTTCAATATCTCTAGCATCAACGCACTCAAAAATATAATTTATATATTTAGCTGCATATGTTTGAGCAGACCTGTCTGAAAGCTTGAATACGTACATATTTGTAATTGAGAGAAAAAGAAATATAAATGTTTTGCCCACAGCAAACGGCTCACATAAAAATATTAGCATGAAAAAATAAACAGTAAATATAAAATTTAATATAATAAACAAAATAGATATAAGTTCTATCCCTAAAAAAAATTTATTAAGGTATTTATATTTATATAAATCATCAAAATCTTTGTCTCTGGAAATTTTTTCTGAAATGATAGATATTATTTTATGTGGATTAGGCAAAAAGAAAAACCATCTTGAAATACTTCCAATTAAATTTTTAGAATCATTTAATTTTATATCTTTGCATTTTGATTCAATACTACCTCTCTTGATAATTTGCATAGAAAAACTTAAAATATTTCTATCGCGATTGATAAAAAGATATATTTTTTTTAGTATGGGAACATTCCAGTTTTGAATAATATTTTCAATTTTTTTTCTATAATTTTTACTATATTCTTCATCTATACAAACATCAATAAAAGCATTTATAAAAATACCCAAAAAATATGCAATGGCTATAACAAAACCCAAAGTAAAAATTTTTGTACTAAGCATTTCTGTATTGCTAAACACAAGAAAAGACGCTAGATTATTTCCGAGAACGAAAGTGACCAATAAAAAAAGTTGTACAATAAAAGCTCCTCCGAGCAAAAAGTAATTTATAATATTATAAAATCTTACTTTATACCTCATATGTGCACTCCTTTGATTTAATGTATACACAGCCAAGCTAGGATAGATTTTATAGCGTGTCAATGCTTTACTAAATATTTATTTTCTTATTTTTATGGATTGTAAACTGTATACATGCTGTTTAAAAGGATATTTTACTTACAAACAACTAGTTCTACATTTACACCACAAGGGAAAAAATGTCTGCCTTTACGAGCACCAGTGACGCTTGAAAAGCAGTTAACAATCAATAAATATTGGCTATTAGTTTTTTAAGCGATGTTCTTTTTAGTGGACAGCATTAATATAATTGATGATTATAGCCGTAAAGCTCTGACCATTAAGATGATATGGTTTTATACACTTCTTAGATCGTATGACAATGTGAAGAGGCTCCCCTTATAAAGCTTTGGATGGATAAACTTTAGAGTTTTTTTGTAAAATTGGCTAATTGAGCAGAAAATATGACATTGAGTTTAAACTTATTCAGCTGGAAAAACCTACACAAAACTCTTATATTGAATGATTTAGCAGCACTTTCCGTGAGAAAATTTTGATTTTTTACGTTTTTAGTAGGTTAAATTAAGTTCGAGATATAATCGATAGCTAGATGAGCCAATATAACAAACAACGTCCTCATCAATCATTGAGCGACCTAACACTTGAAGAATTACAGATATGCCTAATTTAACTCTGCACTAATTTGGGGAGGTTTATAATGTTTGATGTAGCAAGTGAAAAATTTGCCCTCGAAATGTTGAAACAATACTACGAAGACTTGCGCAGTATGTATAACTCTGTTTTGAATATTTTTAAATTAAGCTCTATAGGGATTGTTATCTCAAGTACAATTTTTACACTTTATAGAGTTAAAGCCGTTAGGGGAGAACCACCTGAAATTTCTACAGGCACAATAAATATTGCATTTATCATTGTTATTTTGTTTCTTGTTGTTTCTGCAATTATTGTCATAGGGCAAGCTTATCGATATAGAATAACTCAAGGAATGTGTCATTTAATACGTTCAAAATATAATTGTAACTTACTTGTTCCTAAAAGCCTTCTTGGGCATAACTACTGGTACAAAGAAGGCGTTAGCATAAAAAGAGGTAACGTTTTAAATGATACTTTTTTAAGTTTTATGCCTACGTTGTTCAGGCATCTCTTTATATTTTTCTGTGGGTGTTGTTACCTACTATTGCTTGGCTTTGTTTTATTTACAAATAACTTTGGTGATAGAACATGCTCCAAGATTTTTTTTGCCTTTGTTCTCATTTGCAGTATAACAGTTTTTTTTAATAAATTAATACTAGTATACAAGGATAAAACAAAAAATACTCTTGAAGAGGTAAATAACAATTTGGAAATAATTTTAAAATCTAGAATTTCTAAATGGTAATCAACTGCTTTTAACCAAAGAAAAAAGTATTAATATGTCTTTGCAAAAAAATATATCTAACGCACTAAGTGAAATTACTCATCTCATTTTGGATGTTGATGGCACACTAACAAACGGTGAGCTTGTGTATAATAACAATGGTAGTGAATGCAAAAAGTTTTCAGTTTATGATGGTATAGCTATAAAAATAGCTATAGGATTAGGTGTTAACATTATTATTCTTTCTGGACGCACAAGTGCAGCCTTGGAAATACGTGCAAGTGACTTAGGAATTATGCACGTTGTACAGGGGATTGAAAATAAGAAAAAATGGTTACAAAGTTTTATGAGTCAAAATAGTTTAACTCAAAATAATTTAGCATATATAGGTGACGACTTAAATGATTATACTGCAATGCAATTAACATCTTTTGTTGCTTGTCCTGTGAACTCAGCTCCCGAAGTACAAAAACTTGCTCATTATGTGTCATCCAAAAAAGGTGGAGAGGGAGCAGTTCGAGAAATATTGCAATTCATTTTTTGTGTTCGAGGACAGTGGGAACAAGTCATCAAAGACGTTTATGGCATTTCAAACTGTTAGAACATATGAATTGTAAAAAAATCTTAAATTACTAAGGAGTAATAGGTGTGTATGATGTAGTAGTATTTTTTACTACGGAATCAAGATTTTTCAAGGTAGTGAGCAGGTCTTCTAGTTCAGTCAATGGTATCATATTAGGACCATCGCAAATAGCCGTATTAGG
>CAYJJT010000094.1:0-4106 GCA_964370575.1 uncultured Muribaculaceae bacterium
TGATATCGCCAAGAATATAGATCTCATCTTTTGCTTTTACGGTATTATTCCAATTCTCAATAAGTGCCTCATTCATTGACATATATCCCTCAAAAGGGCGATTACAATAACGAATGACGTTGCTGTGGTAGAAATGTAAATCTGAAGTGAAATAAATCATATTTACCTTTTGTAGGTGTTTTGTCTTAAGGTATTGAATGTCTTTTAATATCCAAAATAGAATAATAAGTCAAATATTTTTTAATGTTAGCAAGTATTTTGAAGATATTTAAGAAAAAATAAATTAGAAAAAGATGTATATTCACTTGAAATTATATAGTTATTTGTAGAAGTTTGATATTTTTATTTTTTCTGGTGAAAATTTAAGTTGACATTTAGGAAGTTATTACCTATTTTTTTCTTAATAAAAATTTACTAGAAGCTAACAAAAAAGATAATTAGCTATGATTAGGAGGAAACATGTCAAAAATAGGCTTTATACCTTCAAAAGAAGATGAAGTTATTATTAGGCAAAAAGAAAATACTATTTATAGCTTTGATTCAGGTTATACACTATCACAAGAAGATGCGAAATTGCACACTCTTATTTTAGGAACAACAGGCACAGGTAAAACAGCAAGTGTATTTCTTCCTATGCTTTATGGGCAGATGTGCACTGGTGAATGTGGGCTTATTGTTGACATTAAAGGCAATTTACGTGGGCAAGTGCGTTCACTTGCAAAGGCTTGTGACAGAGATAAAGATATTTTTGAATTTGGGCTTTCAGAAACTGCTATTCCTTGTAATATTATTGAAGATATGACGAGCAATGAATTCTATAATTTTCTAGAACTTCTTGTTGATAATTCCATGGAAAGAAAGACAGGTAATAAAGATTTTCATGTTCGTGGTATTATGCAATGTGTAAAGATTTATGATTTTCTGTGCTTATATGCAAAAATGAAGAATGAAATGTCCCCAACACTTAAGGATGTTTATTTTTATCTTGTAAATCTTAATAAGGCCGCACAATTATATACTGAATATAAAGAAATCTATCTTGAAAAAACTGCTATAGAAGATTTTTCACTTTTTGAAGAAATTGAAGCAGATGCATTTAGTCTTTTTCACTATTCAACTCCGTCAAAAGATAAAGATAGATATTATCAACAGCTTGATTACGCAATATCAGGGCCACGAACAGCTTTAGCTGAAATTTTATCAGTGAAAAACTTTGAAAGGAATTTTGCAGCAAAAGGTGCTCCTGGGATAAATATTAGAAATAATTTTTATAAAACCCGTATAGTTATTCTGCGTTTTGCACCTGGTTCAGGTAAAATTGGTGCAAGTCTTTCACGCTACTTTATCACAAAATATTATGAAACTGTTTTTGATATGCAACCACAAAATATTATTGATTATCCTTCTTTTATTTGTATTGATGAGTTTCATGAAGTTGCAACATTAAACAATAAAACAAGGTTTGCTGATACGGCTTTTGTGGCACAAGCTCGTGAATTTAGGGCAAGTTTTATTGCTTCAACGCAATCTGCCTCATCTTTAATGTGTAACAATAATGATGAAGAATCAGTAAAAGCTTTTATCGCAAATTGTAATACAAGAATTTACTTTAGAACTGATGATCCACGAACACAAGCCCTTGTAAATCCATATAATAGCAATATGCAATTACTAGATTTAGAAGATAGAAATGTTTACCTCACTTCCTATAGCAATACGGATAGAAAACTAATTGTAAAATTAGATACAGTAAATAATAGCTATCAAAAAGTTCAAGCTATTCTTAATAATGAAGAATATGTAATATATGAAGAAGAAATCTTAAAAACAAACAATATTCTTTTAAAAATTCTTCAAAGAGAGCAGATTCTTAATCGCATAGAAAAAGAAAGATTGAAGAAAGTTGAGTTAGAAAAAACAAAAGAAATAAAACCTTATATTAAAATTTATGATATTGAAAACATGATGGGTTGTAAAATTCTTATTGAATCATTTTTAGAAGAGTATAAGCACTTTTTTGTTTCACATGATACAAAGACAACTTATGTTCCCATAGATTGGCAAGAAGCAATTAAAAATGCTTTCAAAGAATTTTCTGAATTAGGCAACGAAATATCAATTCAAAATATTATACATGATACTGTATTTAATTGCATAAAAGTCATTGCCTTAGAAGAAATTTATGAAGATGAAAATGCAAAGGCGAAAGAAATGCAAAGGCTTTTAAACTCACTCATAACTAAGCATTTTAAGTTAGCTAGTGAAAAAGCAGAAGGAGATATTACATGGATTTTGTAATAAATTTATCAGCATTTAGTAAAGCAATGCTTACAAACATTGAAGTAAATAAAAGCAAAAGAGAAGTGCTTGAAAAGCTTTTAATAGAGGAAAATAGTCGGTTTAGTGAGGCACGTAACTCAAGTGAAAAGCAAAAGCCACAAGCAAATTTATTCTCTAATGAGAAGGTGTTACATGCGAACACTGAAAAATCACGCTTTTTAGATTATGGAATTGAAAGAGATGTTTTTGTGCACGAACTTGGCATCACACGTACTTATAATGTGGCAAACAATGCTCGTACTGCCCTTGAATTGTTCGAAAAAAACATGCAAATCGACAAGATTCTTTCTTTTAAAGATTTTTTTTCAGAAGAAGAAAAAGAAGATTTTTTTGAACAAATATTACTATTAAAAGATCTTGAACACTATAATAATATAGTTAAAATAGTTCTCAATTACTGTAATATCGATTGGCTAAAATTTTATGCAAAGAAAGATGAAGATAATAGTGTGCTTCCTCTATGGAAACAGGAATTTACAAAAATATTAGCGAATTATATGTATGAACATTGGAGGCATACTTTTGCGCTAACAGGTGCTTTTGCTTTGTGTGAATATTATAATTTCCCACTAAAAGTTGAAAAAATAAATGTTTTTGCGAAAAAAGATGAATTGTTTTATGCGGTAAGCAAGTTTTGCAATGAATATAGTTTCACGCTCAAAAGCTCTACTATTGAAAACAATGCAAAATATGGGCTTTTTGACGTAGATTTTTCTTTAGAAGGGGCTGAACTTATCTTTAATGAAATCTATCCAACAAAAGAAAGTAATAGTTTAGCAAATATGATTTTTTGTTCCCATAGAGCAGTTAGAAAAATAAGTGATGAAGATATCCCTTTCCTTTGTTTTGATGATCAATTTGAACTGCTTAAAACTCTTTTTGAAAACTCTGTTGACAGGCTTGAAGCTCTTCACCATATATGCCTTTTGGGAACTAAAGAGCACCATTATTATGGAGAAATTTCTGGATATCTGCAAGAAAAAGGAATTAAATTTTACGCTGATATTATTCTTAAAGAAAGTTCAGACTATGCTGATAGCAAGGCTCTTGTTGTGAGCTTTATCGCAATATGCAAAAAAATATTAGAAGAACAAGAAATAATAAAAGAGCATTGTGAATTTATTATGAAAAGTGAAGAAGAGCCAATAAAAATAAAGGATAATTACTTAAATACCCTTAAAAAGATTCGAGAAATTAAAAGGGTTCTTTCTTGTTTGAATAAGAAATTTCCAGAATAGTTTATTTGATATTTTGCCTTTTCTGTTTTATAAGCAAAGCAGAAAGGGCAATATTTATTTTTTTTAGGAGTTTTCATTGGAATATCTTACTATTTACGATAAAGTGAGTTTCAAAGATTTTAAACTTGGCACACAAAAAGTGGTTGATAGCATACCAAATTCAGCTTCACTTGCTATTGCTATATTTTCATTTACTCAAGAATATTTAAAGAATAAACAGTATTTTGATGCTCTTTTAGAAAAAGCTATTAAAAGAAACTTTAAAGCTTATTCTATCTCTCAAGAAACTATGTTTTTCTATCTTTTAATGACTCTTAGAACACGTTATGCACAGTTTTTTCCTGCGCCTTCGCTTTGTGTGCTTATGTCACATGCATTGCGTGGACAAATAAAACTAAATAATGAAAGAAAAGTTTTCATTAGAAACATAGAATTATTGCCAGTGGTTTTATTAATAGCGGATGAAATTGATGAAGTCTATATTGAAGAGCAAGGTCAAGTATCATTAGCAATAAAAGATTATCTTAC
>CAYJJT010000095.1:0-4044 GCA_964370575.1 uncultured Muribaculaceae bacterium
AAAACTTTTTATTTGTGGTAAATTCAATTTGCTCTTCATTCAGATAGCATGGTAAATTTGCTTTTTTACACAACTCATAATATGCAGGGAGTAAAGAATCCACATAGCCTGTAAGGACACCATCAATAGAGTGTTTTTTTATTAAAATAGCAAGTGCATCTACGTCTGTTGCATCAACCAAAAAGCTATCATCGGCAATTGTTTTTGCTGCTGCTTGTTCTTCATAGCTTGCCACATAAACATAGGCACCGTACTTTTGAGCTTGTTTTACAATTTCACCCATTTGTTTTGTCGCACCAAGAACTAAGAGTTTTTTACCTTTCCAGTTATACATCTAACACCTCGAGAATAGCTTCCATATCATCAATAGAGTATCTTTGGTCGATTGGAAGAGGCAGAAGAAATTTCTTCAAGTACAATTCAAAGCCATGCTTACATTCATACTCTATTTCAGGCCAATATGTTGCAACAAAAATTTTATTTTCTATCAGCTTTGCACGTAGAGCCTTATCATTAATCATAAATGGATAAACCATAGGTATGTCAATATTTGTTTTATTTATGTGTAGTTCGTTTTTATGCTTCAACTTTGAATCTAGGTATGCAAAATTTTCTTTTCGTATTTTTTGAATATTATTATAATCAATATGTTGCATTAAACTAGATGTAAGCTTTGACATAAGTGCAAATGGAGCACTATCTATTTTTTCTTCATTTTTTTTAAACTCATGGTAGGCGAAGTCTGCATTTTTATCTGTACGCATAAATAAATGCGAACATCTATCATAAGAATAATCGGGCTTAGAGTTTATAGCTACTTCTTGAGACTGAGCGTTTTCATTACACAAAGCAAAGCCACCATCAGGCAAACCAAAAAATTTTCTTGGACTATTAAAATGTGCTAAAGCCAAAGGAGGCGCGTAAAAACTTTGGGCGTCATCAACAATAAGATTTTTATATTTTTCAGAGAGTTTTTTTATATATTCAGTCTTTATTCCAAAATAATTATTTACCAAAATATAATCATCATGCGAAAAGTTGATAGAACTTTGCTCCCTTATTTCAAGGTATTCATCTATATGATAAAAAACAATTTGTATATTTTCCTCTCTAACCACTTTCCATACTACCGGACAAGTATAATAAGGAACAAATATTCTCTTTATTGGATATTTTCGTAAGATATATCTTAAGGCGTTTCTACCAGAGTTTAAAGCTATACCAGGAAATTGCCTTGGTTTTTGATTAGTCTCTAAAGAAAAATAACCACCAATCTCTTTTTTATGAACAGGTTCTCTATTCTTGTTAGACAAGAGTATATTCATTGAGCATCTCTCTTATTTGTACTTGAGAATTAAACATCATTACATCGATAACGGAAAGATTTGGAACAAAATCATCTGTAAATTGTTCATATTCAATATTTTTTGTTTCTAAAAAAAATAAATCTATACCATTTTGTGCAAAGCATTCTTTACTATAAAGTGTTTTTCCACCTATAGCATTAATATATGTTTTAGCACCTTGCCTTTTAATAATATCAATAACTTTTTCACTACCCTTGAGTCTGTTATTTTTTTCTAAGTCAGAAGAAAGTATGATATTAGTATCTATATTTAAATAATTAACAATAGCAAGCATTGAGTCATAAAGCATTTGTGAAAGATTTTCTTTTTTTGAAAGAACTGCACTTTCTACTAATGGATAAACATTGTTATAAAATGGAGCTTTTGAATAGGCATATTGTATTTTTTTTAATAGTTTTTTCTTTTTTATTGAATTGTCTAACAATTTTATTTCATTTATTTTTTTATACGAAGAAGACATTGACATATCAAATGTCATTAAAGATGCTTTGTTCTCATGTAAAATAAAATTCCTATTTATCCACCCGCCTTTAATAAAATTTACATCATCGTATACCACAAAGCCATCAACAGCATTAATTAACTGCCAATACCCAATGTAAGGAAATAAATAGGGTTGCATAATTGCTATTTTCATACTCAATCATCCTTACATGCTTGTTTAATATTTTTATGCTTTTCTAACTTCTGCAATAAGTGTGCTGCCACTTCTTGTTTCTAAATTACACAGCTCTGGGTGTGAGGATTTGTATATTGACATTTTCATAATGTTATCTCCTCCAGCTTCTTTTAGCCTTCTTTCTAGCTCTTCCCAATCGTACAACCACTTATGCCCCCAGGCACGAAAGTTAATATTGAGAAGCTCCGCTCTTGTTTGAATAAATTCAAGTCCATATTGTTTAAAGTAAGGTGCAAGTCTTTCTTTCCAGTTTGAATCTTGATAAGTAGCAATCATTGCTGTTAAATCAGGCATTGCAACGCGCATCACACCACCAGGTTTTAGCACGCGTAAAAAATCCTTTATAGCTCTTTGCCCTTCTTCAACTGTTAAGTGCTCTAAAAAATGTTCATTGTAAATAAAATCAGCGCTATTGTCATCAAAGGGTAATGCAAAGCGTAAATCCCAATTATAATCTAATTTTTCTATATTATTATCGGAATTATTATCTATATTTATCCAGCCTTCTTTATACATTGTTCCACAGGCTAAATGTAGTTTTACCTTTTTATTTTCAGCATTCAAACTTCTAACAATGCTTCTTATATTTTCTAACGCAAGCAATGCTTCTAGCTTTTTATTTGACATATCTACAACCTTTCATAAAGCTTTAATACCCCTTTGCAAATACAAAGAATTTTGCAATAAACTTTATTTTTTATGAGGAAAGAGATTATAATTATTTACTATCTATAAATTACTACAAAGCATTAAAATGTCAAGGAAACCTTTAAAACTTATTAAATATATTTCAATTATAACTTGACATGATTCTTGCATAGCGCATAATATTCTTTTGAGATAATAAGATAGAACTGCTCAACTTTAATAATTTCAAGCAAGCTAAACAATTATTCAACATGGAGAAAACATGCATTCTGACGAGAAACTACTTGAAAAAAAAATTATAGAATTGCAAAATGAAAACAAATTATTAAAAGATAAAATTAGTGCAATAGAAAGCAAAATTACAAGCTATGATTTAAAAGCTGAAGAATGTTTTTCAAATATGGCTCAATATATTGTACCTAAAATACGTAATAATAATTATGAAATGCTTTTATCAGATTATAAATACAATGGCATAAGCGACAGATTGCTTTCTTCATTAGAGGCACTTGCCTCCTCAAAATTTTGCTGGCTTGCTGAATACAATAAGTTATGGCTTTTTTATATGCATGTTCTTTTAGAAAATGATATAACTGAACCAATTGAAGCTCTCACCAAAAGATATCTCTATTTCCATAAACTTAAAGATGTAGAATATTTCCCTTTAGTTGCGCACCATTTCCATTCTTACAATTTGACAAATGAAAAAATAGAAAAATCTGCTTTCGTTTGTCAAAAACTCTTGGAATCTGAAAAAAACCAAGATTTTGAAAACCTTATTAGAGGAAAATCAATAGCTGTTGTTGGAAATGGTCCTTATGAGCTTGGAAAAGGAAAAGGAAAAGAGATTGATGCGCATGATGTAGTTATACGTTTTAGTAATGGCATAAAAAAAGGCTTTGAAGATGATTATGGTACAAAAACAACAGTTTGGGTGAATACTGCGCTAAATACAAAATTCAAAAACTATGAAAAAGTTGACTTTGCCCTTTCGCTATGGCGTTTTGATTCTTTTTATTGTAGAGAAGATACTTGTATAGAAAATATTTATTCCGTTTCTGATAGAAAATGTCAAAAATTTGGTAAAGAAACAGCAAAATATGCATGGAATGAACTCCAAATCAATTACATTCTTACAACAGGCTGTGACCTTATTCTTTATCTCTATCATATACTTGGAACATTTGAAAAAGTCAACTTTTATGGTGTTCGATTTTTAAGTAAAGACAGCATGGATGAAAATTTATATTTTTTTGACACAATACCCTTGACTCATTCTAAACATCACTCTCAAGAAAGCGAAAAAATATTAATAAAAGAATTTATTTTAGAACACGGCGGGAAATTATA
>CAYJJT010000096.1:0-1552 GCA_964370575.1 uncultured Muribaculaceae bacterium
TACATATTTCTATTTTAAACTCCTTTCCATCGCCGCCCCACTGCTTCCTTTGGGGGTTTGGGTTTTATGGCAACAAGAACTATCCCCCCTTTTCGAGCATATCGGCACCTTCTGGGGCGATAAATTCGAGAAAATAAGAAATACTTTTATTCGCTTTCTTCGGTATATGGGAACTTGTGTACTAAGCATACTTGTGTTGGTTTCCGGCGGTATTTCCTTTTGGCATGCCTATCATTTACCGTATTTAACCGGTGCTGAGTACGAAACTGAACCATACTTTCATTTCAATGCTGAGATGAGAGGGTTTTACGATGACCTATCGGCCATGGAGGGCGAAAACATTTTACTGTTGGCCCCTTATAATTCAGAATTTTATTTTTGGCCGGCTTATTATGGGCGACAAAATAATATTTATACATTGGCCAATTTAAACTTAAAAACCGAAGACCTAGCGCTTGCTCGTACAGATGTAATGCAAATTCCTTTGGATGTTACCATTATGTATGATGATGCCTATAACTGGGCATATCGCCCTATTGTTGCCGATGTAGAGGGCTATGGAGAAGATGTGGCAGGGGCTCTTCTTGCAAGAAAAACAGAAGAGGAACCTTGGTTTTTCCTCAATGAATACGAAAAAGTGGCCGAGCAATTATACACACAATATCAATTGAACTTTTTTAGCCGCGAGCCACTTTTTGGGCAACTGCATCTAACGGTTTCCTATATTGATTCTGCACACAATAGTTTTACCGTGAACGGAGTGACCTACCGCAACCTCTCGCCGGGCGATACCGTGGAAATTCCGATAGAACTGGCACAAGGTGGCACACAAGTTCTTTTAGAAACAGAAAGCGGCTCTGAAGGGGTTGCATTTAATGCATGGGAGCTTCACCTTCCACCGAAAGAAGAAAGTTAAATTTTAATTATAAAAAACAAGAGGTGCATACAATGAAAGTTGTGATTTTAGCCGGTGGCATGGGCACACGCATTGGCGAAGAAAGCCATCTAAAACCAAAACCCATGATTGAAATTGGCGAAATGCCCATTCTATGGCATTTGATGAAAGTATACAGCCATTACGGCTTTAATGATTTCATCATTTGTTGTGGGTATAAACAGCATCTTATCAAACGTTTTTTCTTAGAATACGACTGTTTTGCCCCCACACTTCATATCGATTTAGCAAAAGGCTCCTACAAAAAGGAAGGTGCCGGCTGTGAAGAATGGACGGTAAGTTTAGTAGATACCGGCCCTACCACCATGACAGGCGGCCGCATCAAACGCATTGCCCCGTATGTAGGCAACGAGCCATTCTTGCTCACCTATGGAGACGGTTTATCGGATGTCAACTTACACGAACTATGCGCTTGCCACGAAAAGCATAAACCCCTTATTACAATGACAACCATTAAGCCGGAAGGTCGTTTTGGCTTTTTGGAAATGGACGATGAACACATCACACATTTTCGCGAAAAAAGCACGATGGACGTTGGGTATATCAACGGTGGTTTTATGATGTGCGAACCACAAGTGTTCGACTACATCGAAGGCG
>CAYJJT010000096.1:1598-3891 GCA_964370575.1 uncultured Muribaculaceae bacterium
CCATTTTCGAGCGCACCCCACTGGAAACCATTGCGGCCCAAGGCGACCTCTGTGCGTATAAACATCATGGTTTTTGGCAATGTATGGATACATTACGCGACAAACAACAGCTGGAGGCACTGTGGGAAAGTGGCAGTGCCCCGTGGAAATTATGGTGATAGGAATGGATCTTTCTTTTTTTCATAACAAGCGCGTTTTTTTAACCGGCCACACCGGGTTTAAGGGCAGCTGGCTTTGCCGTGTTTTGCAAAAATTTGGTGCCGAAGTTTACGGTTTTTCCCTGCCACTTGAGGAAAACACCCCTCTTTTTTCCCTGTGTGGCGCAAAAAACAGTGTGCACAGCACCTTTGGGGATATTCGCTCTTTTGATTCTTTAAAAGCGGCGTATGATAAGGCAGACCCTCATATTGTTCTGCATTTGGCAGCACAACCACTTGTGCGCGAAAGCTATATACATCCCGTGCAAACGTATGCAACGAATGTTATGGGCACAGCGCATTTGCTGGAATGTGTACGTCAAGCCAAAACAGCCCCCTTATCTGTTCTTAACATTACCACCGATAAAGTATATGACAATAAAGAATGGCTATGGGGATACCGAGAAAATGAAGCCTTGGATGGGTACGACCCCTACTCAAACTCAAAATCCTGTGCCGATTTAGTAACACACAGTTATCAACGCAGCTATTTTCAGCACAGTGGTGTGCCGGTTTCCACCGCACGTGCCGGCAATGTTTTGGGCGGTGGTGATTTTGCCAAAGATCGTATTATCCCAGACTGTGTACGAGCAGCCATGCAAGGCAAAGCAATTCCTGTTCGCAACCCACAATCCATTCGCCCCTATCAGCATGTGCTGGACCCACTGTTTGCCTATTTACGCATTGTAGCGCAGCAAAGTGAAAATCACACCCTTGCCTCTAGTTACAACGTTGGCCCAAATGAAGAAGACTGTGTGTGCACACAACAACTAGTCGACCTATTTTGCCAGCATTGGCCTGGTGCCACATGGGTGGATATTTCAGACGAAAACGCCCCACATGAAGCGCAATTTTTAGCACTGGATTCTGCCAAAATCAAAAAAACATTGGGCTGGAAACCGGTGTGGACGATTGAAAAAACGGTTGAGAAAACGGTTGCTTGGAGCCAAGCGTTTGCACAAAAAGAAGATATGATAGCAATAACCGATGCACAAATTAATGACTTTATAAAGGATGGTACCCCATGAGTTGCGAAAAAGCAGACAGAGAGCAGATTTTAAAGGCCGTAAGCGCCTATTATCAAAAACATAAAGCATCTGCCCACCGCCCCGGCGGAAAAATCCCCTATGCCGCACGTGTATATGATGAAAAAGACATGTGTGCTTTAGTGGAATCCAGTTTGGATTTTTGGCTAACAAGTGGTCGCTATACCGAACAATTTGAACATGATATGGCCGCATTTTTAAATGTAAACCATCTACTTTTGGTCAACAGCGGCTCTTCTGCCAACTTATTGGCTTTTATGGCGCTCACCTCCCCTTTGCTGGGCGAGCGCAGTTTGCAACGCGGCGATGAAGTGATTACAGTAGCCGCCGGCTTCCCCACCACGGTGGCCCCCATTTTGCAGTACGGCTGTGTGCCCGTGTTTGTAGATGTAACCATTCCACAATACAATATAGATGTGGCCGCGCTTGAGCAAGCTTACAGCCCAAAAACAAAGGCAGTGATGCTGGCACACACTCTGGGAAACCCCTTTGATGTACAAGCTGTTAAAAGCTTTTGTGATACCCATGGCCTTTGGCTAATTGAAGACAACTGCGACGCTTTGGCAAGCCGTTGTTTGTATCAAGGAAAGTCGCATTATACCGGTACAATTGGCGACATTGGCACATCCAGTTTTTACCCACCCCACCACATGACAATGGGTGAAGGCGGTGCTGTATACACCAACGATGCTCTTTTGAAAAAAATTATGCTGTCCATGCGCGACTGGGGCCGTGATTGTGTGTGCCCTTCCGGTGTAGACAATTTTTGCAACCATCGTTACGACGGCCAATATGGCGAATTGCCTGCCGGTTATGACCATAAGTATGTCTATTCGCACCTGGGCTACAACTTAAAAGCCACCGATATGCAGGCCGCCATTGGCTGCACACAACTAGAAAAACTCCCCTCTTTTGTGCAAAAACGGCGTGAAAATTGGCAATATTTATACAACGCGCTACAAAGCGAACAAAACGCATACTTTTTGCCACAACCGGCACCAAATAGCGAGCCAAGCTGGTTTGGCTTTATGCTTACATGCAAAGAAGGCG
>CAYJJT010000097.1:0-3819 GCA_964370575.1 uncultured Muribaculaceae bacterium
TTCTACAACAATAACTATTTCACCCTTTATTTTACTAACATCATTCAATATATCTGATAAATTACCTCTAATAATTTCTTCATATCGTTTAGATATTTCCCGGGAAATACAAATTTTGCGTTCACCAAATATATCATACATATCATTTATTGTTTTTTCTAAACGATTTGGTGACTCATAAAATATCAACGTATGTTTTAAATCATTTAGTACTTCTAACTCCTGTTTTCTTTTAGATTGTTTAGAATTTAAAAATCCATAAAATGTAAAAGTTTTAGAATTTAATCCTGACATAATTAAAGCTGGAATTAAAGCTGTTGCTCCTGGTAATCCAACCACATTAAAACCTGCATCTATTACATGTTTTGCTAAAATATAACCTGGATCACTAATAACAGGTGTTCCTCTATCACTAACTAAACCTACATTTTTGCCATTTTTTAAAAAATCAATACATTTTTCTATATTATAAAATTCATTATGTTCATGACTTGCATACATTTTTTTCTTGATATCATAATATTTCAATAATAATCCTGTTTCTCTTGTATCTTCAGAAAAAATCACATCTACTTCGTTTAAAATTTTTATAGCTCTAAACGTTATATCTTCCATATTTCCTATCGGAGTTGGTATCAAATATAAGGTTGGGGTATTATTATAACTTTTTTGTGACATTATTATCAACTCCTAAAATATTTTTCTTTTATTTCTTTTCTATAATTACCATTAACATCATGTGTATATAATGGTGGATTTATTTTTAATCCAGCATTTCCATTTTTTATTCCCTCAATTAGTACAATATTAGCATCTTTAGTTTCATTCGGATGTACAAATTGTATTCTTTTTGGAATTATATTATTTTGAAGCATTGAAACTATAATTTCATTTAATCTTTCTGGTCTATGTACTATACCTAATATTCCTTTATTTTTTAATATTTTTTTACTTATTTTACAAACATCATCTATGTTTAAATTAATCTCATGACGCGCTATCGTTTTATAGTCACTCTTATTTAATCTACTAGCTTGTTCAATTTTGAAATATGGTGGGTTACAAGTAATAACATCATATGTTTCAGTTGGAATATTTAAATAAAAATTTTTTATGTCTTCGTTATATAAAGTGATTTTTTCTTCCAAATTATTTATTTTAACAGATTCTTTTGCCATATTA
Source organism: uncultured Muribaculaceae bacterium (assembly GCA_964370575.1). Taxonomy (GTDB): domain Bacteria; phylum Bacillota_I; class Bacilli_A; order RF39; family UBA660; genus MGBC107952. The sequence continues at coordinate 1,183 of CAYJJT010000097.1, forward strand.
AATATTTCTTTTTGTAACTCAACTGCATCTATTATTGCATTAGTTTTTGTAGTAAAAATCATTGGAATAGGGGCATTACCACAACCTATATCAAGTATTTTTTTTACATCTTTTTTTATTGTTATAAAATTAGGTAATAATATAGAATCAAGTGAAAATGAAAACATATTTGTATCCTGCACAATCTTCATATTATTATAACCTAATAAATCATTAATTACTTTCATATATATCTTTTTCTATAATTTCTTTATTAGTAGTTTGAACTTTATATTTACCACTTAGTGGATTAATTTCAACAACCACTACTTCCTCATTATTTGTTTTTTTTCTTGCTCCACATTTCGGTAATCTCTTTTTATTTTCACTATAATTTTCATTTTCATATCTTAAACAACACAATAATCTTCCGCAAGCTCCGTTTATTTTATTTGGATTTAGTGCTATTGATTGATTTTTAGCCATACTAATTGATACTGAATCAAAATTTTTCAAATATAATTTACAACATAAAGTTCTACCACAACTTCCTAAACCACCAACTTCTTTAGCCTTATCTCTAACTCCAACTTGTCTTAATTCGATTCGAGTTCTATATTCTGCTGCTAAAGCTCTAGCTAATTCTCTAAAATCAACTCTACTATCAGAGACGAAATATATAATTAATTTATCTTTTTCTATAGTATATTCTGCTTGTGTAGGATTAATTTTAACTTTTAATTTTTTTGCTAAATCACGAGATTTTTTCAATACAAGTTTAGATTCTGACATATTTTTCAAAAATATTTTATATTCTTTATTAGAAGCTATTTTTATAATTTTTTTTAAAGGTTTCTCTAGTAATTTTTCATCTATATCTAATATATTTGATTTGACATATCCTAAAAATTTACCACGTTCTGTTTCAACTATTACCTTATCATTTTTTTCCGGTAATGATGTATTTATATTGAATAAGTAAGTTTGTCCATTTTCACTAAATGCTACCTTTACTGCTTTTTCCATTTTCTACCTCCAAAAATTCTAAAATTAACTTGTCCATAAGTAATTGAGTATTTATATTAAATTTTAATTGGATTTTTTTATTGAGCAAAATTTTAATTTTTTTAGCTAAAATTACATTTGAAATTTTTATATTTTCTACACCATTCAAATTAAAATTTATTTTTTTAAAATTAATATCTAACAACATTTTATAATATAAAATTAAAAATTCTAATCCCTCATAAACTTTTTCTTTATCAGAAAAAAATATATTCCACGAATTATAAATATCTAATAGTATATTCCTTTTTTCAGTTTCATATTTGTATATAAATTTTTCTATAAAATCAACTTTTGAAATAAACATTTCATCTTGTACTATTTTTTCTATTTTGTTTTTTTCATATGCCATATTTGTAGCTATATAGTAATATTTATTTTTTAGCGCTATATCATCAGATTTAACATTTAGCAAATTAATTATTTGACATCTTGATCGTATCGTATTAATTACTTGATAAATATTGTCAGTAATTAATATTGCAATTATACCATTTTCTGGTTCCTCTAAAAATTTTAGTATTGAATTTGAAGAACTTAAATTTAATTTATCACAATCATTTATTATATAAATTTTATAAGTACCTTCTAATGACTTTTTAGTAAATTCCCTTTGCAAAGATTCTAGTTGTTCTTTTTTTATCCACGATCCATCTGATTCAATAATTTTTACTTCTGTATGAACATTATTATCTATACGCAAACAATTTTTGCAGTTATTACACTCTTCGCCATTTATATTATTTTTACATAAAATCTTTTTCGCTATATGCTTTGCAAATTCCATTTTACCACTATATCCATTTGAATTTACTAGATATGCGTGTGACAATTTATCATAATTAATAGCATTGTCTATAATTTTAGTTGCGATCAATTGTTCTTTTTTAATATCAATCATAATAAATACCTTTCTGTCTAGTATACAAATATTAATAAGGATACAAATCCCATTATTGAAAAATTACCTAAGATCATTATAATAGGAATGGTCACATAATTTATTGGAATAATTATGTTTAATGGTGACATTATTATATTAAAACCATATAAAAGCAAAACAGATATAACAAACTTTCTAATTATTTTGTATATTTTTTTCATACATCCTCCTACAAAAATGTATGATTCATTTTAAATATTTATGAAATTTGTTGCCTATTTTCAAATGATATTTCTAAAGTTAATGGATCAACATAACCCATATCAGCACCTAAAGGTATACCATATGCTATTTTTGAAATTTTAACATTTTGTTTTTCCAATTTTTTTCTAATATATAAAGCTGTTGTTTCACCTTCTATACACGGTCTAACTGCTATTATAATTTCTTCTATCTCTTCTTTTTCAACTCTAGCCATCAATGTTTTTACATTAATATCATCTGGATTAATTCCATCCAATGGGGAAATTAGTCCATCTAACACATGATATAGACCATTAAAACTACCTGTTTTCTCAAAAGAAATGATATTTTTAACTTCTTCAACAACGCAAATAATCTTATTGTTTCTAATTTTATTAGAACAAATATTACATATATTTTCCTCAGTTAAGTTATGACATATTTTGCATCTTTTGATTTTAGATTTC
>CAYJJT010000098.1:0-3656 GCA_964370575.1 uncultured Muribaculaceae bacterium
CTTTACCAGTTCCATTAGGAAGAACAGTTGCTCCTCTTAATTGTTGATCAGCTTTTCTAGTATCTAAGTTAAGTCTTAATACTAATTCAACTGAAGCATCGAAACTAGCTACTGAAGTATCTTTTACCAATTTTACAGCTTCTTCTTTTGAATATAATGTATTCTTATCGAATTTTTTAGCTGCTTCTAAATATTTTTTACTTTTCTTCATTTCTTTACCTCCTTGTGGTTTTACATTCTAAGAATGCATTAAAAGCGGATTTTATCCTCCCACGGTAGGGAATAGTTAATAATTAATTATTAATCAACTATTTCGATACCCATGTTAAGTGCTGTACCAGCTATAGTATTCATAGCCGCTTCTACATTATCAGCATTTAAATCAGGTAATTTTGTTTCAGCGATTTCTTGTAATTGAGCTTTAGTAAGTTTTCCAACAATTTCGTTTCTTCCTTTACTAGAACCTTTACTAACACCAGCTGTTTTCTTAACTAAGAATGCTGCCGGTGGAGTTTTAATTACAAACGTGAAACTTCTGTCATCAAAAATTGATATAACAACCGGTAAAATGTCACCCATTCTATCTCTTGTTGCATCGTTAAATTTTGTACAGAATTCATTTAAGTTAACTCCCGCTGGACCTAACACAGTTCCAACTGGTGGACCTGGTTGAGCTTTTCCTGCAGGGATTTGTAATTTAATTTCTTTTACTAAGTTTGCCACGAAAAACACCTCCTATATTATTTTTTCGCGAGTGGTAAATCGAGTGTTAAGCCCCGCTTAATTAGCTAACGCACTTTTTCTCTCCCACTTTTGATATCTATATATAAAATCACATATAGCGAATTAATGATAACACAATTTGTGTTATTTGTAAATATATTTTTTATATTACGCTTTTTCTATTTCAGTTACAGTTAATTCAACGATTGTTTCTTGACCAAACAAATCAATTGCTACTTCAAGTACTCCAGCAGATGCATCATACTCTTTAACAGTTCCAAACATCCCATTAAATGGTCCATTTATAACTTTAACACTATCTCCAACACTAAGTTCGCTTGTATCAGTAAATCTACTCATTCCCATAGAACCTAATACTCTATCAACTTCCACTGGAGTAAGTGGGAACGGTTTCGCTCCACGTCCACTAGAACCGATAAATCCAGTAACTCCTGGTGTGTTACGCACAACAAACCAAGCGTCATCATTCATAACCATTTCTACTAAGATATAACCTGGAAACATTTTTTTAACTTTACTAACTTCTTTTCCATCTTTAAGTTCTACTTCTGTTTGTTCTGGAACTACTACTCTTAAAATATATTCTTCCATGCCCATAGTAGAAGCACGCATTTCTAATTTTTCTTTTACTTTATTCTCATGTCCTGAATAAGTATTAACAACATACCATTCTTTTTCCATATTATATCTCCTATCCTAATAAACTTGTTACATATGCTAAAACAAAATCTGTTAAACGAAAGAATCCTGCCAAGAATACAATTATAACTACTGTTGCAGTAGAGTATTTAATCATATTTTTCTTGTTAGGAAATTTCACTTTACGCATTTCACTCTTAACACCGATAAAAAATGAACGAATCTTTTTCATACTTTCACATCCTTTATTATATGTGTTTTTCCAAAATAAAAACACTAATCCGTGTCTGATATAAATATACCAGATAATTAGTGTTTTGTCAATGTTATTATTATTTTGCTTTAGAAGCATTTACTTCTATTCTCATTTCAAGTTTATAACCTGTATTACCTGCTTTATCTACAGCTCTCAATTTGTATATTATCCATGTCCAATTACTGTTTCCACTTCCAGAACCCGCACTATAACTCCCAGTCCATTTTGCACAGGTCGGAACATTTCCAGCCGCTACACCTACATTAGTCCAATATGCACAGTAATCTTTTCCACCATCTGCTCCACCACTATGAGTCCATCCAAATTGTATTCTGTCAATTGAAATATCCGTTAATTTTTCATCACCAGGGTAGATGATATTGGTTTCAAAATAAATAGGTTCACTTATATATATAGTACAAAATTCATTTTTACTAGTTCCACCTTTACCTATACAATCATCATAATTAATATCCACACTTCCGTTTGGTATTATTTCTTTTCCATTCGTCCTATCAAAACCTTCAAATTTAGGCGCGGCCGGAAGAACTGTATCTTTATATGTCGTGGTTGTTCCACAAACAGTAACATTCCCCGCATTATCTCTTACTGAACCAGGACTGGTAGCTACTGGCCCTTGTCTCGTTTCTGTATAAGAAACACTTGACGAACTACAACCACTTCCACCACTATCGGAACAAGTACCAGTTACTATAATATTACTTTTAGTCCAAGTAGTTGGCGACTTACTTACAGAACACGTCGGCACTGTTTTATCAATATAGAAATAATATGGTTGTGACCATTCACTCATATTCCCTGCTTTATCCACTGCTCTTAAACAAGCTTTATGCGTTCCATCACTACTATATGTTTTATTACTTATTGTTCCACTACTACTTCCTGTACAATTATTTGAATATTCATAATGACTTATTTCTCCTGATGGATCAGTTGCACTAAAGTCTCCCCACCATAATGTTTGATTTATATATGTTTGAGTGTTACTTCTAACACTACCACTACTATTACCTATCCTTATATTCGCAGTTGGTACATTAGGAGCACTTGTATCAAAATTTGTTATCACTAATGTTGCACTTGCTTCTTTATTCGGATCAAACCCATCTTGTACTCTTGCGATTATCGTTGTCTCTTCTGAAAGTTCAAATGATACAGTATTACCTTTCGATAATCTTATCCATGTTTTTCCCATATCTAAGCTATAGTCATATTTTAAATCATCTATATTATCTGGATATGTAATAGTTATCTTTTTACTTTTACTCCATGTTCCTAAGCTTGGTTCACTACTAAATGTTGGTGCATCAAAATTTGTAGTTGTTACTTCTACTGTACTACTTGTACTAGTTAATCCAGCTAAATTTGTTACTCTTACCTTTACATCATATGTTGTATTTTTGGTTAGTTTAGTAAATGTATATGTATTACTATTAGATGTATATTTATATGTCTTTCCACCATCTAATGAGTATTCATATTTAGCAATAGCGCTTTCATCATCAACAGCGTCTACTATTACTTTAAATGAATTACTTGTGATACTACTTGGAGTTACTTTAACTATAACTGGAGCAGTATCATCAAGTAAACTACACTCTCCTTTAGTTACATTTAAATCTTCCTTAGTACCATTAGCACAGTATCTACCATCACTAACATTACTAGCATTGATTTCGCCATCTATAAGGTAGAATATTCCAGATATAAACGGATTTTTCTCCAGTGATTTAATGTCACTTGTCGCATCTATTCCTTCTTCAGGAAATATATCAAAGCTATCAATACCTTGATCTTCTCCAACTGCATCCATCGCATTAAAAACACTGTTTTTAAAACCTTCCATACGAGAGTTATCAATAACTCCATTAACAATAGGGAATATTAATAACACTATTAAAGCAAGTATTACTATTACTACTAATAATTCAATTAATGTGAAACCTCTTCTTTTCATATCTACACCTCTAGTATTCTCTATATTAATAATATCAAA
>CAYJJT010000099.1:0-3569 GCA_964370575.1 uncultured Muribaculaceae bacterium
TCATTCAAGTCTTCATAGAAAAAATGTCTATTTGAAATTGCTGTATTTGAATATTCAGGAATATCTATATTACTCATTGTTTTCAATCTCGCTTTTTATGTGACTTTTAACTAATTTATAAGTTTTAGTAGTTTGATTCCCTATTATTTCTGGGGAGTGAGTAGCAAAGATTAGCTGAATATTATTGTTAACATACATTGTTTTCTCTACAAATATTTTTTGCCATGATAGATGTAAAGATAATTCTGGTTCATCAACAACAAATATTCCAGGTGTTGAGCTTTTAACCTTAAAGATTAGATTTGCAAAAAAAGTTATTAGCTGTTTTTCTCCTGATGATAGATAATGTATACTGATTGGTTCGATATTACTTCCAGTTGTAAAATAAACACTTCCAGTTGGATCAATTACTATTTTTTTCCCTTCATCAGTGTCATTGATAAAATCATTCATTATGTTAAGGAATAATTCAATGGGCTCTCTTGTCATCGCTTTTTCTTTTTCTTTACCTTCTGCAATGCTCACTAGCTTTTTAACTTTAAGTACTCCTTGTAACCTAAGGAATAACTCAAGTGAAATATTCTGTTCACCTTGTTTAAATATTTTAAAGTCCTTTGTTAGTGTATTGAAGTAAGAATTATATTGATCTTCTTCAGAAACACTTAACAATTTTAACTCTTTGAGCATTTTAATATATGCTTCTTTTATACTTTGTAGTTCATCAATGCTTGTATCTTGCATTGCCTGAATATCAATTTGTTCATCTTTCTTGTTACTTATTTCAATGCCCACAGAGGACTTCAATATCTCATTCCTAAAGTCATCACTAATATGGTTAATTTTAGAATTTATACGTGAAAAACAATCTTGAATAAGGCTTTCAACTTGAATCATAGCACGATCTTTGCTTTCTAAAGATGTAGAAGGAACAAAATATGAATTACTACGTCCCCTTATCTTGTGTCGCATAAACATCTCTGTTTCATCATATTCAAAAGAGTTGGCAGAACGATTTAATGGTAGATAAACATAATTAAAAGTATCACGAATACTAGATAAGAATGCATATTTTGAATAATAAATGCGTGCCACTTCTCTATGGTCACGGTCACTTTCCCGCAGTCTTTCCCAGAATTCATCTTTAGAAAGTTCAAACTTCTCTGAATTAAATTTTATATACAATTGCTCCGTTGAAAGTTCAATCTCAATTTTAGAAGCTTCTTTTTTCTTGCCTGTTGGAGAGTATTCTAATGTTATTTTAGAAAATGAATACGAAAATAATTTATATAATTGTCCAGTGATAATAATTTCAGTAATATTAAGCACCGTAGTTTTTCCACAGCCATTTGATCCATAAATAAATGTAACATCATTATTAAAATTTACAGAATAGTTATATGAACCATATAATCCTTTTATCTCTAAACTTACTAATTTCATAAATTTTTCTCCTTACATATTTTTATTCTTTTATGCGTAATACATATTTTACGTTTCTTAGTATGCAATAGTTTTTTATTATATAAACCTCGCTATGTTCATTTTTTTTTTACTCTATGTGTTTACTCATATTCTTCCCTTAAAACAAATCTATTTGTTCCTCATCATCGACAACACTTTCATGCATATAATTTTGAATTATCTTATACTTGATAATTTTATCGTCTTTTTTTAACACTTCAATGTCTACAATATAGCCTCTTTCTTGCCAGTCAATGCTATCAAAAGAAGTTGTCATCTCTCTTTTTGTTTCAGAATTGTCGTCTTCAAAAATAACACTTATAGGTTTTTCATTAATAGCTTCAATAATACCTTTGTTACCTGTGTTCGGCTTTTCTTTATTAAAACCTGTTTGATTCCAATAGAATAAAACCTTTTTATATATTGTTTGGTTTTCGTTAGCTTTTGTTTCTTCTACAGATAAAGTTTTTAATATAGCAGGTGCATTTTTATTAGCCGCTTCTGCAATGGCATTTTCTATGTAATCAGTCTCATTGCCTACAATTATGTTAATATCCCCATTTATATTTACTATTGGTTTTGTAATATTCAATACATTTTCGATGCTTTTCTTACTTGGTGTTCTATCTTTTATTGTGCCACCTGTTAAAAAATTAGTAATATTTTTAATATGTTTACCAAATTCAATAGTAGTGTTTAAAATATCTGCAGAGGACAAAAATAGTGGCATAACCGCTGTAACATTTGCAATAAAGTCAATTTCATAACTTCCCTTGCGAATTTCCGCAATTTGTAAGGTAGCATTGTTCTCTGAAAAGGTTGTAAACTCATCACTGAAGGAGATTAATGCCTTGGAAAAAGACTCTACAGATAGTGGTGATTCCGTATCAATTTTAAATGTAATTTTACTTTCTAGTTCCATATTCTCTTACTCCTTCCCCTCAACAACTCGCACTTCTTCTTCCGTTAGTCCATACAATTCATATACAAGCCTGTCAATTTCTGCTTCCAATTCCGTAGTGTCGGCTTGTGGATTTTCGTTTTTTGTTGAAATTATTTTTTCAACACATTTTTTTAAAGCAGTTTTTTCGTAGTCTTCGATGTTTGGAAGTGGAAATAGATTTATCATATCTTTTGTAAAAGTAATTCCACCACAATAACTGCTTGATGAGTATTTTGTCTTAATATAAAAATGTGCAAATTTTGAATTCAATATACCACTTAGATTTAGCAGATAATTGTCATCATCTGTTAAAATAACAAGCGTACTTTTTCCGGGTAAGTATTCAGCTTTAAAGTCAATAAATCCATCTAATAAATTTAATCCCTTAAAAATTAACTTTTTTGATGAGGCTTTTTTTATGTAAGACTTTCCAAATGTGCTATTAAATTTTTCTTTTTCAACTACTGGGTATAGAAATTTTGAACCTAAATAGGTCATTTCTTTTTGTCCCCATTTTGAATTAAACTTGTCTAAAGTGCCAGTGTTTACCACCTTATAATATTTTTCATTATTTGTATTAGAATCACTCACAAAATCTGCTAAAGTGTATGCATCACTTGTAGCACAAGCATTATTACATTCTGCAATTGATGAAAGAGGTTTTGTGGAATTATTTTCAATTTTGCTTATAAACTTATAGTCATTTGAAAACAGAGAATCAATTAAGTATGGTGTTATAATCTTTGATGAAACAATTTCGTTTTTTAGTTCTGTTTGTATTTTCTTATTAAAAGCAGATGCAGTAATTGTGTTAGATTTTTCTAAGAACAGTGTAATGATAGCATCTACTGTTGCACTTTCAAATACTTTACTTCCTGCATGAGTAATTTTTGCTAAGCGTGGCATCATGCATTTTTCTCTAAATTTTAGTCCAAATGGTTTTGAAAGCCATTTATCAGGTGTAATGAAACAGAGGTTTTTAGATAAGCTTAAACCTTTTTCAAAAAAAGCCATATACATATCCCAATTTCCAGAAATATATTTATAGTTTTTTGCTATATATGCTCTTTGTTCACTTAAACCTAAAAGAGTCATCGTTTCAGAATCAATATACGGCGGATTCCCAATCACCACGTCAAAGCCTTCTTTTATGCCAAACATCCAT
>CAYJJT010000100.1:0-3531 GCA_964370575.1 uncultured Muribaculaceae bacterium
ATTAGTTATTATTCAACAACTTCTGAAACGTTACCAGCACCAACTGTTCTACCACCTTCACGAATAGAGAACTTAGTTCCATTTTCGATAGCGATAGGAGCAATTAATTCAACAACCATTTCAACATTATCTCCTGGCATAACCATTTCAACACCAGCAGGTAATTCAATAACTCCAGTTACGTCTGTAGTTCTAAAGTAGAACTGAGGACGGTAGTTACTAAAGAATGCAGTGTGACGTCCACCTTCTTCTTTGCTTAAGATATATACTTGAGCTTTGAATTTTTTATGAGGTGTAACACTTCCTGGTTTAGCAAGTACTTGACCACGTTCAACGTCGTCACGTGAAATACCACGTAATAAGATACCAGCGTTATCTCCAGCTTCTGCGTAATCTAATTGTTTACGGAACATTTCGATTCCTGTAACAACAGCTTTACGAGTATCTCTAATACCAACGATTTCGATTTCATCATTTAATTTTAATTGTCCACGTTCAACACGTCCAGTAACAACTGTACCACGACCTGTAATTGTAAATACGTCTTCAATAGGCATTAAGAATGGTTTATCGATATCTCTTTCTGGATCTTCAATCCATGAATCAACTGAATCCATTAATTCGTTAATTGCAGCAGCATAAGTAGCATCTCCTTCAAGAGCTTTAAGAGCTGAACCACGAATAACTGGTGAGTTATCTCCATCAAATCCATATTCGCTTAATAATTCACGAATTTCCATTTCAACTAAGTCTAATAACTCAGCATCATCAACCATATCACATTTGTTCATGAAAACTACCATACGAGTTAACCCAACTTGACGAGCAAGTAAGATGTGTTCACGAGTTTGTGGCATAGGTCCATCTGTAGCAGCAATAACTAAGATTGCTCCATCCATTTGTGCAGCTCCTGTAATCATGTTTTTTACATAATCGGCATGCCCAGGACAGTCAACGTGAGCGTAGTGACGTTTGTCAGTACGGTACTCAACGTGAGCAGTATTAATTGTAATACCACGTTCTCTTTCTTCTGGTGCTTTATCGATTGCAGCGTAATCTTCGAATTGCGCGTAACCTTTATCAGCTAATACTTTAGTGATTGCAGCAGTTAAAGTAGTTTTACCGTGGTCTACGTGTCCAATTGTACCAATATTCATATGTGGTAACGAACGGTCAAATTTTTCTTTTGCCATAATAAATTTCCTCCTTATATTAATTACATATATTATTTTATATTAACTAAATAAAAATATCAAGTACTTTTAATTAATTTAATATATTTATTAACAACTTAAGGGGCTAACCCCTTAAAGTTGATTAATAATTAGTTTGCTCCGTTTTTCTTAACGATTTCGTCAGCAATATTTCTTGGAACTTCTTCATAGTGATCTAACACCATTGTAAATGTTCCACGCCCTTGAGTATTACTTCTTAGGCTTGTAGCATATCCAAACATTTCTGCAAGTGGAACCATTGCTTCAATAGCAAGAGCATTACCACGAGCTTCTTGTCCCATAGGACGTCCACGACGAGATGTAATATCTCCCATAACGTTTCCTAAGTACTCATCAGGAGCTACTACTAATACTTTCATAACTGGTTCAAGTAATACTGGATTACATTTCTTTTTAGCTTCTTTAAGTGCGAAACTAGCAGCAATTTTATAAGCCATTTCACTTGAATCTACATCATGGTAAGAACCATCGAATAATGTAGCTTTAACGTCTACTAGAGGGTATCCAGCTAAAACTCCACTACCTAATGCTTCTTGAAGACCCTTATCTGTTACTGGAATATATTCACGAGGAACTGTTCCACCAACAACAGCGTCTACGAACTCATACCCTTTACCTGGGTTTGGTTCAAATTTAATCCATACGTGACCGTATTGTCCACGACCACCAGATTGTTTAACATACTTACCTTCACAGTCTGCAGCAGCAGTTAATGTTTCACGGTAAGCAACTTGAGGTTGACCAATGTTAGCTTCAACATTAAATTCACGTTTCATACGGTCAACAATAATATCTAAGTGTAATTCACCCATACCAGCGATAATAGTTTGACCAGTTTCGTGATCAGTACTAGCTCTGAAAGTTGGATCTTCTTCACTTAGTTTTTGTAAAGCGATACCCATTTTATCTTGGTCACCTTTACTTTTTGGTTCCACAGCAAGTTGAATAACTGGTTCTGGGAATACCATTGTTTCAAGAATAATTGGATTTTTCTCATCACATAAAGAATCTCCTGTAGTAGTATTCTTAAGTCCTACTGCTGCAGCAATATCTCCTGCGAATGCTTCACTAATTTCCTCACGGTTATTAGCATGCATTTGTAAAATACGTCCAATACGTTCTTTAGTGTTCTTAGTAGCATTAAGTACATAAGATCCACTTTTTAAGTGTCCTGAGTACACACGGAAGAAAGTTAATTTTCCTACGAATGGGTCAGTCATTACTTTAAATGCTAAAGCACTAAATGGTTCATTATCATCAGCATGACGAACAAGTTCTTCACCATCCATATCAGTACCTTTAATTGATTCAATATCAATTGGTGCTGGTAAATAGTCAATAACTGCGTCAAGTAATAGTTTAACACCAGTATTTCCTAGTGCAGTACCACACATTACTGGGAAAAATTCAACAGCAAGTGTTCCTTTACGAATTGCAGCTTTAAGCATATCAACTGAAATTTCTCCACCTTCTAAGTAAAGGTTCATTAATTCATCATCAAATTCACTAACAGCTTCAATTAATTCAGCACGTTTTTCCTCTACTTCATCTTTATGTTCAGCAGGAATTTCAATAACTTTAGCTATTTCATGTGCTTCTCTATCGTATTCATAACAAGTCATAGTAACTAAGTCTACGATAGTTTTAAAATCACTTTCAGCACCAATTGGCCACTGAATTGGAGCAAAATTAACTCCTAAACGATTTTTAATTGTTGATAAACTGTAAGAGAAGTCAGCACCCATTTTATCCATCTTGTTACAAAAGATAATACGAGGAACTCTATGTTCGTCAGCTTGACGCCAAACAGTTTCAGTTTGTGGCTCTACACCAGCTTGTGTATCAAGTAGTGCTACTGCCCCATCAAGTACACGAAGTGAACGAGATACTTCTACAGTAAAGTCTACGTGCCCTGGAGTATCAATGATGTTAAATCTGTGATCATTCCAGTGAGCAGTTGTAGCTGCTGAAGTAATTGTAATACCACGTTCTTGTTCTTGAGCCATCCAGTCCATTTGAGAAGCTCCATCGTGTGTCTCTCCAATTTTGTGGATTTTATTAGTATGGAATAAGATACGCTCTGTACAAGTAGTTTTACCTGCATCAATATGCGCCATTATCCCAAAGTTACGTGTTTTTTCTAAACTATATTCACGAGCCATAATATATTTCCTTTCAAAAATTTAATTTAAATTTATTCTTACCAACGGTAGTGAGCAAACGCTTTATTAGCTTCTGCCATTCTGTGAGTATCTTCACATTTTTTAACAGCTCCACCAATACCATTACTAGCATC
>CAYJJT010000101.1:0-1658 GCA_964370575.1 uncultured Muribaculaceae bacterium
GGAAAAGCTTTCTGGATATCAAAATTTCTATCAAAAATGCCATTTTAGTCTTTTCCATTTTTATGAAACCAGGTTAAATCGTATTTGACATGATAGCCCTTGTCTATAAAATAATTGCCCAATGCATGAAAAGCAATTTGACTACAAATTCCTCCGTCTGTTCTCAAAACTATAAAATCATCGTTTTTGCTTTGTAGTCTTAAAATAATTTTAATAAATTTAAGCGTAAATTCTTTTAATTTACAAACAAGAAACCTATAAAATGATTTTATAATCATGCTATTCTCCGTAAATAAGCATTAATTTTTTTTAGTATTTTTTTCTTAAAAAGAGGTGTTAAAAATGGAATATTTGATAATACAAACAAAGTGCCTATTGCGATATTTTTAGTTCGCCGTTTTATTTCCTTCATATAATTTTTTTTCTTATTATAATTTGTAATGTTACAGGCACTTTCTTCTTTTTTGTCTTGATTTGTAAGAGACACATCTAAATAGTATTCCAATCTTGATACTATATGCTTAAATCTATAGCCTTCGTCTATAACCTCATTACACATAGACACAATATCAAGTCTTTTATTTTCATTGTTTAGTAAATCTATACAAATATCTCTCGCTTCGTATTTATTTGTAAATACAGGGATAGGAATATTGGGAAAACGTTCTTGCAAACCCGGTGTATAATTACTCACTAAACAGGCTCCACTTGCCATAATATCACATACCCGCCATGAAAAAGATGAAATGGCTTGAATATGATTAATATTTATTCCTATTTTTGAACTATTATAAATATCTTGATTGTCTTTAATAGAGTAAACATGTTTGTTTCTATAACTAAGTGTTATTTCTGGTTCATGAGGTAAATCAGTTAGCCACGCTCTATTTCCATACAATTGTAATCCTAAGTCTGCTACAGCTGACAGTGTGCTAATCCTATTAATATTAGATAGGGAGGTGATTAACTCATCAGTTTTAAAATATGTAGATACTTTGGTTGAGGTAATTGTTAAATTTTTTATTATTTCTTCACTAGTTAAAAAAGGGTTTTTTTCAATTGCTTTAACACACATTCTCCAAAGCTCAATTTCGCCTCTGCTTGGGTTTGTCTCCATAAAGCGTGTTATAATACTTTTATTCGGAGTAAGAAATTTTGTACCAATAAAACATATATTTTCTTTTCTTTCAATTTTTTCATTTTGAATTTCAGTAAAAAAGGGTAGGTGAAAAATATTCTCTTTTTTTACACCATATTCATTTTCCAAAATTGGCCGAGACTCTTCTTGTACTATACAAAACTTATATTTATTCGGATTTTTTTTTATTAAATTTGTATTTGCATAATATAGAGGTGTATCTACTTCATATATTAGTATAGGGCATTCAAAGTTATAAACAATTTCACAACCAACATTATTAAATAAAATTATTAAATCGGGATTATATTTTTGAATTCGATCTTTTTCTTTGCTTTCGAGTTTTGGTTTTGTACCACCAAAGTCATAGTAACAATTGTAGATGACTTCGTTTCCCATGCTGGTTAAACCTTTAATAAATGCCTCATAAAAACAGGGCATTGCATTTCTATTCTGAGTATCTGGTCTAATGCTGAGAACGGCTCGTCATCAGAAGAGTTACGAACAGTTTTTGTTCCAT
>CAYJJT010000101.1:1668-3489 GCA_964370575.1 uncultured Muribaculaceae bacterium
ATCTACAATTGCATTAAAAAAACTTAAATATATTTTAGCCATATATTTTTTCACCTTTTATTGTCTAGTTTTATCTCGTAAAATTCTTTTTCGTTATTATATATTACTCTATGTGTTTGTTTTGAGGTTACCGCTGCTTCTTTCATAAATCTAGCTCATCATTATACGAGAAAATATCTGGTAAAAGTAAAACCCGAGTTTAAAATTTTTCTAACATGAGCTTTATTTTTGAGTAACATTGTTCGCGTATTTTGTATGATTCTAAGAATTTAATCAGAACTATTTTCTTCGAATGAGTCTTTTTATTGTTTCTATTTTCAAGATGTTACCTATTACGGGAATTTTACTCAAAATAGTGAGGATAGTTTTAACCATGTTTTTGATACTTTGTTTGAAAAGTTTTTTTTCAATTGCTTGAGGCTTTGCTTGTAAAAAAGAAAGTAGTAGTTTACAAACTGTCGTATCAATTGAGTGATTCTTTATAACATAGTTTTTACATAAATCTCCAAGTTCTTTTTTTAGACCTAAATTATATACTTCGTACAATATTACATCCATCCCCTTATGTTCTGTAATAAGGTTTGTTTTTTCAGGGTAAAAGCCACCAATATAATCATGTAATTCATTTAGTCTGTAGTATTTATTATCACAACAAGCTTCATTATATAAAGGGACTAAAATGGTAGGTAAGCCAATCATAGCACCTTCCAACATTGAACATCCCATTGCAAATAGGATATCTATGCTGTTTGCAGTATATCCATCTTATTTGCAATATATGTATCCAGCTTGTCTTCAATTATTGTTGGAATAAAAATTATTTCTACACTTAGATAATCAGATTTATTAATCTTATGTTTTACAGCACCATCACCAATAACATGAATTCTTTTAGCTTTATCAGTCTTATACTGCTCAAAATTATGTAATATATTGAGTATTGAAAATATTTTATCTTCATCGAGTCTTCCAAGCCAGCCAATATTTATTTCATTTTCGTTTATTATTTCAGGTTGGCACATAATAGTTTTTTCTCTAATAAAGATTGGGAGATAGTTTCCAGTTAATTGAAAATCAAAATGGCTTTGGGTTTGCTCTTTACAGGCTAAATCCATATATACGATTGAGTTGCTATCTTGAAACTCATTAAAGAGAGTTTTCGCAGTATTATCTGCTAAACCCGCACGTGCCTTTAACCAGTCATAACTCATTGGGTGTGCAACCCAATACAAATAATGAATATTTTTAGCATTTAGCTTAGGCAATTGCTTTGCCCATGTAATTGAAGTAAAAAGATGAGACCCATCTTCTATGTCAAGTGATTGCATATTATCATCATATGCTATTAAAGAAACGTTATCTTCTTGTAGCATTTTTGCGACTACTCCATCTTGGTAGTCAATATAAGCAACATCAAAATTATTCTTATCAAGAAATATTGCAATATTTTTCATTGAAATCTCATATCCACCTACATGTTTTGAAGGAAAAAATATATAAATTTTTGGAGATTGCAAAATATTAGATGACTTGTTTCTTATTATTAATGTTCTGTAATAGGCTAAAAAATCAAATACTTCTTGCAGGTTATTTATAGTTAAGTTATTTTCGCTAATTAGCTGTGGTAACATAGCTGCTGTTTTATCTAAAAGTTCTAAAGCATCAGTAAAGAAGTATTTTTGAAGCTTATACCAAATTAGGGTATTTAGTAATAACTGGTCTGTTTTTTTCAAACTTGTCCAAATGCCCTCACCGCTAATAGTATACACACTTTCAATTTCATTACAAAAATACGCTAAACCTCGGCTTAAATTTAGAAGA
>CAYJJT010000102.1:0-2104 GCA_964370575.1 uncultured Muribaculaceae bacterium
TTCATGTATTCATCATATGAACCACTATACAAATACACAATTTCATCTCCATATAAAATAAACATAGCACACGCTAACGGAATTATATTTCCCTTTTCTTTTTTCAGTGCTTCAATTTCTAAAACTAATTTTTGTTCTGACTCTATTAAAGCTGCTAATTGAATCTTTTGCTTAGCTTTAGATCCACTATCACTCATATTTGTATGTTTGTCTATGTTTTCTCTAATAGAATTATTCAAATTATCTAAATATGATTGGCAGTTAAGTTCACAAACTAAAAATTTAACATCTTCACCAAATGCATTATACATATTTTGATAATATTCAATAGATTTATCAACAAAACCTCTTCTTTTACTTGTTTCTTCAGTAATCATTTTAAAATAGTCTAATTCATTGAAATCTAAACTACGAACAACTAAATTAAATTTATTAATCGTTTTATTAATTATATTTCTTTTAGTTGAGGAAAAACTTTTAAACATATCTTCACTACTACGATTATTTATATCCATTCTAAACATCCATTTAAGTTGATATTTCTTCCCAATATATTTAAATCCCAGTGATTTTAAATTATCCTTAACATCTAAATTGTTAATTCCTTCTACTACATCACCATTAATATTTCTAGTTTGACTAACAATATATGGATCAATGTATAATTTAAATCCATCTTTATTTTTTATAAACTTTTTTAATTCTTTAGTGAAAAATTGAGTAAGATTTTTATTTTTATAATCTAAAATAAACCCTTTATAACAATTGAATATTTTAAATCCTAACTTATTTTTATTACTAGCAGTTAATATAGTTGCTGCAATAACGCAATCATTTTCCTTAACACCAACAATATAATTTTCAATTTGATCTAAATTATATTTTTCTACCATCATTTTAGTTTGAAAAAAATTCTTCTGATCTGATTTATTAGTAAAATCTACAAATTCTTCTATAGTTAATTCTGTAAATGTCATATTATCGCCTCTTATACTCTATTAATAGTATATAATAATGAATGAACATTATCAAGAATAATATACATGTTTTTAAATGTATGTTATAATTATTTTGCTTATAATGAAAGGATAATTAATATGGAAATAGTTAAACTTACAAGTGAAGAATTTAATATGTTTAGTGAAAAGCACCCAAATACTTCTTTTCACCAAATAGAAAATTGGGGTATTTTGAAACAAAAAAATAACTGGAATTATTATATGCTTGGTATTAAAGAAAATAATGAAATAAAAGGAGCATGTCTTTTATTAGAAAAGAAATTGTTCTCTTCTTATAAATTCTTTTATTCTCCAAGAGGGTTTTTAATCGATTATAAAGATAAAGAATCTGTTAAAAAATTTACTATTGCAATTAAAGAATTTTGTAAAAAGAAAAAAGGAATATTTATTAAAATAGATCCACCAATCATATATAAAGAAAGAGATATTAACGGTGATAATTCAGATATAGTTACCACCCTTACTTCAGTTGGATATAAACATAACGGTTTTAATTTATATATGGAAGATTTACAACCTAGATGGGTTTTTACACTGGATATTAAAAATAAAACAGAAGATGAAGTACTTAAAGAGATGGAATCTAAAACTAGACAATTAATTAGAAAAAATATAAAAAATGGTTTATATAGTGAAGAAGTTACAATTGATAATATTGAAGTATTTAAAAATATTATGGAACATACTTCTAATAGAAGAAATTTTATTGATAGACCGCTTAGTTATTATAAAAATATGTTAGAATGTATGAAAGAACACTCAAAAATATTAGTTACTAAAATTAATATTAAAGAATATATTGATAATTTAAATAAGGAAATTAGTAATTTAAAGAGAGATACTAAAAATAAAGAACTTGATATTAAAGAAGGTAAGAAAAATATTAATATAGAAAAAACTAATAAAAAAATTATACAAAATAATAATGATATTGTTAGACTAGAAAAAAAAGTAAAAGAAGCTACTGTTATTCGAAATAAAGATGGAGATATTATAACTTTAGGTGGGATTATCTTTATGATTCAATCTAAAGAAATATTATCACTATTTGGTGGAGCATATGGTGAATATATGGACTTTATAAG
>CAYJJT010000102.1:2129-3472 GCA_964370575.1 uncultured Muribaculaceae bacterium
AACTGGAACATGATTAAATACGCTATAGCTAATGGATATGAAAAATATAATTTTTATGGTATTACTGGTAATTTCACTGATAAGAAAAATGAATTATATGGACTATATGACTTTAAGCGTGGTTTTGGTGGTGTAGTTGAAGAATATATCGGAGAATTTAATTTAATTATAAATAAACCAATGTATTTACTATATAATATTGCTTTGAAAACATATATGACAATTAGAAAATTAAAAAAATACAATTAATTTTGTATTTTTTTGTTATCTGAAACTAATGACATATTGCCAGCATCAAATTCATAGACAATATCGCTAAGCATTTCAATATCTTCTTTAATATGTGAAGCAATAATTATTAATTTACCTTTTTGTTTTTCTTCAATTAAAATTTCTCTTATAACTTTTGCTGTTTCTTTATCTATTCCATTTAATGGCTCGTCTAGAATGATTAAATCTGGTTTTTCCATTATAGCTTGAACAATTCCTAGTTTTTGTTTAGTCCCAAGTGAATATTTAGAATACTTTTTATTAATTTCTTTATCAAGATTTATTCTTTTCATAAATTTGATTATTTCATCAGTACTAATCTTTTTATTTATATTGGCTAATAGTTTTAAATTTTCTAATCCTGTTAAGTCAGGTAAAAATGTAGGTTTTTCGATTAACGCTCCTGTATTTGGTGGAAATAATTTTAAGTCAGATAAGTTTTCCCCATCAAACAGTATCTCACCACTAGTTGGTATATAAAAGCCACACAACATTTTCAAAAACAAACTTTTACCACTACCATTTCTACCAATTAAACCATATATATTGCCGCTTACAAGCTCTACATTTATATTGGTTATTATTACATTTTGTTTAAACTTTTTTTCTAAATTTTTAACTTCTATTTTCATTTTTTTCTCCTACTCTAACCAGATATTTCTTTTATTTAAAAATATACTAAATATCCACAATGTTATTACTATCGTTAACAATATTAATAAATTTATATTACTGTTTATGAATGTTACTATAGTGCCATAATTTATTATTGAAACAAATCCTAAGAAATAAACGATATAACTGTTTCTTTTGTATAGTATATATATTGCTAGCACCAAATTAATAATTATGTACATATTTAAATATGATTCGATAAAATAATTAATATATATATTTCCTGCTTGTGAGTAAATATATAAACTTAATATTATGATTAATGACAATATAGATTTAATAATAAACATTATTATAAAACAAGATATTGATTTATATAAAAACCATTTTTTATGATTCATTCTTAAAAATATATAATCACAATTTTCTTTTATATTAAAATATAAAATTAATACAAT
>CAYJJT010000103.1:0-3444 GCA_964370575.1 uncultured Muribaculaceae bacterium
TTCATATAACTTTTTATTTTCCAAATCTATTTCAATCATATCTCTAATACACCAACCAATTCCAACACCTTCTTTAACTAAAGCAATAGTCATCTCTGTAGTATATAGATAAATGTTAGATTTTAAAATCATTTCTTTATCTTTAAAAATTTTTTCTAAACTTAAACTAGTTATGAATCCTTTCATTGGCAGCAGCAATTGAAAATCAAAAAAATTATTATTTCCTTTATAAAAATCATTTGCTATTTGTTCGTTAGCAAAAAAACAAGTATTATATTTTGTGATAATTTTTTCCTTATAATTTAAATTGTTTTCAAAAATCGGATAATGTAATATTAAAATATCTAATTCACACTTTTGAAATTTCATTTTCATCTCTTCATCTGTAGAACTAAATATTGTAAACTTAACATTAGGATATAGTTTTAAAAATTTTTTAATTATTGGAGCTAACAAAATACAACCTATATGAGAATATATTCCGATTTTTATTTCTCCTGATAAATCTATTTTAGTATCTTTAAGACTACTCGTTGCCATTAACAAATCATCAAACGCTTTTTCTACATGAATTTTTAATTGTTTACCTTCATCAGTTAAATATATTTTTCTTTTATCTCTAATGAATAGTTTGGTTTTTAATTGTTGCTCTAATTGCTTTATTGAATAGCTAATAGCAGGTTGAGTTATATGTAGTTCTTTTGCCGCTTCAGAAAAACTACTATATTCTGCTACAGCATTGAAAGCTTTAAATTTATTCAAATCAAAATCATCACTATATATATTCATATAATTATATCAATTCCTAATTATGAATATAGAATTATAAGTAAAATTCTAACTAAAGAATCTATATCTTTAAATTCATTTTGATTATTACTATTTGAAAATTTATTTACTTTAACAACATTAATTCCTGCTTGTTTTGCTGATGATAAGCCTCTGTCAGAATCTTCAAAAGCAATCACATTTTTTTTATTAATATTTAATTTTTCAATAGCTAAATTATAAGCATCAGGCATCGGCTTTAAATTTTCAACATCTTCACGTGTAATAACAACATCAAAAATATCTGTTGCCTCAATACTTTTTAAAAATTTATCAACAAAAATTTTCTTTGAAGTAGTTACTAAACCTATTTTAATATCATTTTTTAAAAACTTTATCAAACTAATAATTGTTAATGTATACTTATCGTATAAGCATTCTTCAAATTTATCAGAATATATTTTATAAACTTTTTCCATTATTTTTTCATCAGAAACATTATGTTTTAAAAGTAATTTTTCTTTTAAATAAGTAATTAAATTTTGATTTTTTTCTAGTTCGTTTTTTTGATAATCTTTCTCAGTTATTGCAATACCATAATCTTCAATCAATACTTTTTTAAAACTTTCATAAAAATTTGTTTCGCTATTTATTATAGTACCATCTAAATCAAATAAACAGGCATCAATTTCATTACTATTTGTACATTTATTTAAAATATCTTCTGCTACAAAATCACGATAAGGTAATAATGCATCTTCAAATTTTATATCAGAAAATTCTAATAAAAATTTGTTAAATTCTTTTTCCATTTTGCTAATTGAATTAACAGTGTCACAGATTAATTCAAATTCGACAAATGCCCCTATTCCCTCTATATTATCTATCATAATATTATAATCTACACCATTAATTGTTTTTGAATATATCATTCTTTTTTTATTTACTACTGTATAACTATGATATCCAAGTGCTGAAAATAATTCAATAAAGTTATCATATTCACAAATGTTTACATCAATATTACTTTCATTCTTTGCATAAAAATTTGTATTTACTTTTGACTTACCTTTAAATGTAATTTCCATTTTATTATTATTAGTTTTTCGTATTCTTAGACAAGTTCTATTTTTTATAAATTCACCTGCTAAGTCTGTAAAATATTCATCATTTTCAATAATTTCCTTTTTCATTAAAAATTTCTTTTCTAAACTCAAATTAATAAGTTTTTCTATTTCATCACAATAAAATTTTTTTTCAATCTCAATAACGTTTTTCATTTTAATCCTCCTTTATTATTTCAGCCATCATATATGTTCCCATAATGTTTCGAAATTTTGAAATTTTTATAGTTGCTTTTTTACTAAAAGTATCTTCTATTAATATTTTAAATTGATCATAATCTAAATAAGAAGCCCCTACATCTTTTAAATATTTTATATACCAAAATTTATTTAAAAATTTGGGAAATCCTCCAGTAATCGCTGGGTTTTCAATTTCTACTATTATTATTTTTTTCGATATATTAAATGCTGAATTTAATAAATTAATTAAACTTTCTTTATTTTGCATATGATGTAATGTATTACTACAATAGGCAACATCAAATTTATTTTCTGCAAATGGTAATGCTGCAGCATTATGATTTGTAAAAATCACATCCATATACTCTTTATTCGTACTATTAATTTGACTCCAACTTATGTCATTTCCAACTATTAATTCACAATCAAGTTTCTTTGCTAGATTGAATAAAAAATTATCATCTCCACAAGAAATATCTATTAGTGATTTAGAACCAATAATTTTTTCAAAAATAATATTTTCAAATTCTCTTTTCTTTTTTCTTTTATTTGTCAGAGTATATTTTTTAACAATTTTTTCATGAAATAAATATCTTTTTTTATATAATTCATTAGTTATTATTTCATTTTCTTGAAAACAATCATGGGTTTTATCAATAATATCTTTATATCTCTCTTCAAATTTCTGAAGCATTATTTTACTAGCTTTTCTATTAACAAATTTATATTCTTCAGGCGTTATAGAAATAAAATTTCCTGTCAATTTTTTTATATCTACTTTATTTTTTGTTTTTCTAACTCTTGCTATAAATCCTAAACCATAATGTATATATTCAGAATTTAGATATTTATAATTATTTTCTATCATAGATATTGGTTCAATGTTATCTATAATAATATTTTCATTTATTTCTTTTGCGATTCTATTAATTGCTTCATTAATAGTCTCATCGTTTTTTATACTTCCTCCCGGCAATCCCCATTCAAGTATATCTGACATAACTCTACTCATAAATACTTTTCCATTTTCATCATACAAAAGTAACATAATAAAATATTTTTTTCGTAAGCAATAATCAAATAAAGTTTTTGAAACTACACAAGTCGTCTTAGTTATTGGTAAATTGTATAATTTTTGATATTTTTTAAATAATAATTTATTTTTCCCAAAATGTTCAGAAAATAAATCGTCTAATACTATTTCAACTTTATCTTTCACACAACCATTTCCTCTCTATAACTTATATTGTAGCATATAAATTATATTTATGTATAAAAAATTATTTATTACAATTATAAATTATATTTATAACGAGCTACTATTCATTAGTAACTTTTTCCATTAATTTATAATATTCATATTTATCTTTAG
>CAYJJT010000104.1:0-3360 GCA_964370575.1 uncultured Muribaculaceae bacterium
ATTATATCAAACATTTAAGAAAAATAAAAGACCATTGACTTTGTCAACAGTCTGAGTCACTAAATGTGACTTTTTAAATTAAAATTACTATCTGTTATTATTTTTCCAGTTTTACAATCTAAAACATTTAATTGGTAATTTAATAATTTTAGTGCTTTAGCAAATGTTAAATGAGGAATCATTCTAGTATTAGTTTCATAATGTGAAAGCGTACATGGTGCAATAAATAACTTTTCGGCAAGTTGTTTTTGGGATAATCCTCTACTTTGACGTGCATGCCTTAATATTTCTCCTAACATAATATCACCTATGCTATTATCTCAAAAATGGTAAATATTGGTATATTTGTGTTCAAATTGTATACTTTTTTTCACTTTTCAATTATATATATCTAAAATAAAATTAGATTATTTAATTGTTTAGTATGTTTACTTGATTATAAAGACTACTATTTTAATAGAAATAATGATATACTATCAGTGGTGAAAAAGCTGTGAAATATGTATTTTTAGTCATTAAAATTTTATTATTAATATTGTTTCTAATTTTTATTGTAATTGGATTAATTTTTATATGGATTATTTCTTTTTTTACTAACAAGGCTAAAAATTTAAATTTAAAAGAATTTATTAATACAAAAACACAATCTTTAAAAAAATACATTTTTAACAATGATACTGAAAATATAACATTTATTAATAATAGAGAAGATGAATATAGAAAAAAATATTTAGAAATATGTTTAGATAAATACTGTAAAAATAATGGAATAATTAGTAAAAAGGTTAAAATAAAACTGAAAAAAGATTTGATCAAAGAAATCCTACCTAAAAAAATACTTCAAGTAAATTCCTATGAAATGGATGAAACTGTAGAAAAAGAAATTAAAAAAATAATAAAAAAATATAATATATATGTTCCTATTGCAGATATTGAAGAAAAAATAATTATAAATAAAGAAGATGAAACTATAAAGAGTCATGAAGAATACATTAATACGTTTGCTAATGAAGAACCCTTTATTCAAAAAAATAATTATCCTTCTTATGATCCTATAAAATCCACAAGTACTTTAGAAAATATTGAATTGATGGATGAAAATATTGAATTTGAAAATATACATGTTAAACCACTAGAAAATAAAGTTACGATAGAAGAGAAAAATTTTGAAGAAAAAGCGATGTATAATGAAATGCCTACATATATTGAAGCAAATCAGGAAGAATTTAAAGAAGAAATAAAATCAGAATATAAAGATATAACAACACTTATGAAAGAAAATATCGTTTTAGAAAATACTATTTTTGAAGAAAAACACGAAGAAGAACCTAAGGGGAAAAGCGAAGAAAAAACAAAAGAAGAAAAAAAAGAACCCTTTGTTTCTATTGTTGGAATAGAAAGTAATGCTTATAGTGTTTCAAGTTTTTGTAATATAGAATTATCAAAAGCAAATATTGAAGATAGAAACTATGAAAAGGTTTTATATACGATAAGTAGGTATATAGCGCAAATTGATAATTTTTTAATAAAGAATGATAATAAATTAAGTATAGAAAGTAAACAAAAGTTAAAAAATATCAAGGAAAAATATGAAAACTTAGAAAAAAAAATAATTTTAAAACAAACTGATGATATTGAAATTTTTCATGAAGATATGGCTCAGTTAATTGTAGATGAAGACAAAAAACAATTAATTGATGAATTACAGTATTTAGAAATTGAAGATATTAATTTATTACAAAAAGAAGGTGTTAAGAAAGTTGAAGAATTAAATTCTTATCCAAAAGAAAAATTAGTAAATATTAAAAAAAGATTTTTAAAATATAAACTAAACAAATTAAATAATATAGGTGGTGTATTTAAGTTCATACCATTTATTAAAAATAAAATATTTAGTAACTTTTCAAATAGTTATATTATTAATAGAGAGTTAAAAGTAATGATGGGTTTAATTACACACCAGTCCTATATAGATGATAAAAATTTTGATCATATAGATACAACATATAATTCTCTTAAAAATAATATTTTAGTTAGTGAAGAAAATTTAGGATATATTAATGTATTAGAAAATAATATTATGTATAATAATAAAGAATTATTAACTGATTTTAATATTATGAGTGGATTATCTATTTTAAAAAGAAAAACATGTATCCTTCATACTTGACAAGAGAAAGAAAGCTAAGGTAGTGAGATAAACATACGTTAGAAGTTCCGCAACTTCAACAAAAAGGATACCAATTATGCAAACTCAACCTGATATAAGTATTATTATACCAACATATAATCTTGAAAAGTATATAGGCGCAACCTTAGAATCTGTTCTTTTACAAAAGAATATATCGCTTGAAGTTCTTATAGTAGATGACGGCTCTACCGACAGCACCAAGAAAATTGTACAGATGTATATGCAAAAATATTCTTTTATTAAGCTTTTTGATAATGAAAAAACGAAATGGGTTAGCGGCGAAAGAAATACAGCTTTAAAACACATGCAAGGCACGGCATGCTTTTTTTTAGATGGTGATGATTTATTGCCGCCAAATATCCTTGCGCCACTTTTTGCATGTATGCAAAAGCATAACGCTTTACTTGTTCATGGGCTAATATCTTTTTTATGCCATCAGCGTTGGCTGTACATTGAACAAGTTTTTCACTCAATAAAAGATGAAAATACACGTCCTGTAGGCGGTTTTACACAGTATCTATATGATGCAAAATTTATAAAGAATAATGCTTTTTCTTTTCCTGAAGGTTGCGGCGTTGGAGAAGATAGGGTTTTTTTCTGCCAAGTATTTTGCCAAATTTCAAACATATATGATTTTCCGCATCCTGTATATTACTATCGACTTAACCATAAAAAAAATATCCCTTCGGGCGTACGTGCGCTTTCTTACATCGAACATTTTAAACATATTAAAAAAATATTAGATCATGCTCATAAAGAAGATTTTTTTTATTCGTACTTGAGTTCTCAGTTTTCACACACTTGGCTTACTTTCATATATCATGCTGCTCAAGAAAATTCTGCAATAGTACATGAATACCTGGCGGAATGTGCTGCTGTACTTTTAAACACGAATGTTGATACCTACTCTATCCTTGAGCAAGATCTTAATAAAAATACTGACGTTTTTTGGAAAGCTTGCCAAGCTTCCGACACACACGCTATGCTTAATATTTTAAAAAGTTCTGGCCTCTTACAACCTCCTAGCCCTTATCTCGGACTAAAAAAGTCACAAATTGGGAAACATTGGAAATTCTTACGTGTGCTTCACAGAATTAAAAATATAGTAAACAATCTTAGCAATTTTAAGCACCTTTATTACGCTTATAACTTACATAGAAAGTCAAAGA
>CAYJJT010000105.1:0-1818 GCA_964370575.1 uncultured Muribaculaceae bacterium
AATAATAGGGCATACTTGGTTGATCAATAAACATGAAAGGGAGGAGTTTGCGATCTTTTAGTTTATAAGAAAAATTATGCAAGCCTAAGAAACAGCACAAATGCAAAAACATTTCATTTGATTGACTCCCAATTATTCTATGTGGATAAGCCTCGTTTTCGCGAGTCAATTGTATTATATTTGACGTAGATTCAAAGGAAATTTTATTATTGGTATAATTACCCATATATTCAAGCTTATCAAAATAATATTGTAGAGATTTATTAAATTGATCTTTAAGTTGTTCCATTTCTATATCTAAATCCTTTATTCTTTTATCAAAATCAGCTATTTTTTCAAGAAAATCAGGAGTTGGTTTTTCAGGTTCAGCGGTACTTTTATATTTAGCTCTGGGTAGAGATGCGCGTAATCTGCTAGCCGCAGCGAAAGCATAGCGCTTGTCAATTGGTAAACTAACATTTAGACCTTCAATTGCTTTAATTTTTGACTCATATCCCTTTATTTGTCTTTCTAGTTCGTCTTTTTCTGATGTGTCGATTAGCGAAACTATGCCAGAAGAAACAAGATTCGCTTTGAATTGAGATAAAGATAAGGACAAAGCACTTATAAGTAATTTTGTCTCATAACTTCTAACTACTTTTTCAGGCGAATTTTCAATAATCTCTATAGGTTGTAGAGAATCTTTTATTTTATCGAGATTTTGAATATATTCATTATACTCCTTTTCAGCCTTATTTAGAGCTCTTAGCTTTAGACGTAAACGCGAGCATTCAGTACGAAATTCAGTTAGGCGGTTCTCTTGTTTGTCTTTTCGTGCTGCTGATGTATAGGATGCTAGAATTTCCCTTAATTCAATTAATTGATCATCAATGCTTAAATGAGAGGTATTACTTAGAAGGATTCCCTCTTTTAGTGCTTTACTGACAACGGACTTCACATTATCATTATAGTTTTTTTCTTGCTTAATCCTATTACTCTGCCATTTCTCATAACCTTCAGAAATTGACATTAATTTTGCACGCTCTTCATTTAATATACGCTTTTCTGAATGTGTGTTTGAGAAAAAATGAAATACATTAAACTGTGAGCTATCAATATCCAAATAACGAAAAGCGAAATAACTAGAATCAGAAATTAGCACACTTTGAGTTAAATAGCTAAAAATCAGAACATCTCTATATGATACACCATCTGATATATTTTGAAATTTTGAATTGTATTCTTGATCTATAATCATTCTAGCATCAGTCAACGTATAGTTTTTTTCTGGATATGAGTTATAATTATTTGACTCATACAAACAAATACTTGAATCGGCTCGACCTTTTATAGCCCTTTTTCGTGCGATGAAATATCGCTTACTGTTTAATGTGACTTCTATACTATACCATCGAGCACTATCACTTATAACATCTTGAACTATATTAGTTACACTGGAAAGCATGCAGTAATCAATAATTGCTAAAATAGTGGACTTGCCAGTTCCTGAGTCTCCTGTGATAACGTTAATTTTGTTTTCCTCAAAATTAAGTACCCTAGGAGCGACTTTTTTCGAAAACCATATTTTTATGTTGTGAATAATAAATTTCATAATTTTATTCTAAGCGATAGAATCATCTCCTCTGTGCTTATGTTATTAATTTTTGTCAGAAATTGAGGCACTATTTTTATTATATTAGTTAATCGTTGTGATTTTGATTCTTGTTGTTTGTATTGCTTATTTGACACTAGTTCATTGCCCATTATATCAAATGCGAATTCTTCTGTCAATATTGTTAATGAGTTAAGATATACAATTATTAATTCTTCAAATTGATT
>CAYJJT010000105.1:1828-3314 GCA_964370575.1 uncultured Muribaculaceae bacterium
TGTGAAACTAGAATTGAGCGTGGATCATCATCTGCATTTGAATTTATAATTTTTTTGGTAATTGATTCATTTAGAGATATCTGCGTCAAAATCAGTAGGCGCGTAATATCAATTTTATTTTCATGATCAATAATTTCCGCCATTATTCGTGAAACGATAGCTTCATTATTATATATTGTACATAAATTATTCATGGCTCATTTTATATTTATTTTCCCAATCCAAACGCCACCCTATTTTAGGGCGGTCTGACAAATGATAAAAATACCCTGTGGAGAGATCTAAATCACAATTTTTTATTTTTGAAGCTACAGTTTTAGCAAAACAGTTACGAGCTTGCGAATTGATTTCAACATTAGTGATTTGTACTCCTTCAGCTTCTTTCTCTTTTAATTCGGCAGTAGTAAGACTGAAATGATGTTGCCATTTTCTCTTTGCATCTGCGTCAATATTCACAAAATCTGAGTATGAAAATTCATGATTTATTACTAAATCCACGAACGTATTGTAAGCTTTAAATTTTTTCTCTAGAATTTCATACACACGCTCTTCTTCGTTAGCATTTAAATACCTGATATCTTCTAGTTGCTGAATACATATATGTGTTCGATTGCTATCATTTGAGATAAATTCAATTGTTCTATCAATTACGTATTCATTATTATGGTATTGAGACAATATGTTCGCTAATTTCTTTTTAATATCTAGTCCATTGAGGATGATTCTCTCTCTCTTAATAGTTTTGAAATAATTGTTTTCTTTGTATATAGCGATAATAGCACTATAGATGTTGTTTACCACAGTTTTGCAATAGCCTCTATTCTCCTCTAATTCTTCGATTTTGATTTTATCTAGAATTTCAGTGCCTTCAATTACAATAAAAGATATGCGCCTAATAAATCTAGCTAGATTATCTCTACCTAAATCAAGTAATTTTTTTATAATTTCTTGTATTTCAATGTTTGCGATGTTGCTTGAAATGATAGTTAATATATCGCGGATTTCATCTAAAGTACAACTATCATTTTTAAAATTTTCAATGCCTTCATAAAAATCCGAATCCCCTACAGGGCGATTAATCCAGAGTTGAAAGTTAGTATCTATAAAAAAACTTTTAGAGTTATTAGACAAATAATACAGTTTTAACCAATTATCTACCGTCTTCCAAAAATCCATGTCGAGTCTTGTAAGAGTTGTTCCTTCTTGTATCGTATGTTTTGCTTGAATAAGAGTCCTCTTCCCATCTTTATCAACTACAAGGATATCATCTTCTGTTTCATACTGAATTGTACCTTTTGTGTCTATCTTAAACAACAAATAGATGAATGAGTAGAACTGAAAATCAAAGCCTGCAATCGTAGGTGCTGCGCTTTGCTTGTCAATATGATTATCTAGTGGATCTTTTTTCATGTTATTGGTTTTTAATGATAAACGCTGGTAGGATCTCTACTGTTTTCACAGTTTCGATGCTTACGGTGGTGAGGCG
>CAYJJT010000106.1:0-3296 GCA_964370575.1 uncultured Muribaculaceae bacterium
CTAAACATTCATAAGAATATTCTTCGTATCCTAAAAAAAATTTTAGTGTTAAAGTTATATAAGTACCATCAAATATGTTATACAAATAAAACACACTACTTTCTTTATCGTAATAACTATGAGTAAATATTTTATACAATTGATGAAATGATTGTGTTAACATTTCTTTATGATGTTCTGAAAATGTTTGTCCCATATATTATCCTAAGAATTTACTAAGAATTTCTTTGCAGAAATTCGTAGAAATTCTAAGTTATAGGTTTATTAATAATATCTTTAAAGATTTCCAAATTTTGATTATCTTCTTGATTGTATAAGAATAATCTTTTATGTAAAGGAAACGTAGGATATGTATTTTTAATTATTGTTACTGCTTTATCTAAAATATTAAAAGATTGTTTATTCACATCTAACATTATATTAAAATGAGTATAATTATTCTCTATAATATTTGTAAATATATCTTCAGGTTTAGATTTCTTCGTAACAGGTATAATACAAGAAGTACTATACATATGATTATAATCTATTACCCCATAACAAGCGCTTGTATATCCTTTTGAATCTTCTAATTGATAACCAAAATTTGTATTCACAAAATCTATATATTCTACAGGATTATTGAATACTAAAGGTATTTTGTTTAAAGTATTTTTGGATAAATCGTCATATAAAAAGATAAAATGTGTATGTTTTGAAGTATTTGTATGTTCTATAACACACATATCTCTATTATTATGTATAATACTATTATAATTACGCGTTTGAAATTGTGAGTTAAAGAAACATGTAAGATTTGCAGATGTATGAAATTTACTACGTGCATTTGGAGTATATCCGTTAAGAATAATATTTTTATCTTCTGCATATTCTATTGGTACAATACTTGTATAGTCAGATTTCATATACATAGTAGCAGGTACAGCAATACTGTTCACTAACATAAATTCATGAATAAAAGGTTCAAGTAATTCGATATCAGTAAATTTTAAGAAGTATTCAACTATAAATAAATCTACCAATATTTGTAGAAAATGTCTAAATTTAACACTAGTAAATTTTTCAGTACTTTCAATAATATATTGTAATACTGCTAAATACCCATTTACAGAATATTGATATTCATCATAAATTTGTAATATATTTTTACTAGAAAAATATTTAATTAGAATAGTATTTAATCTTGTTATATGAATATGTTTTATTTCATTTTTGCTATGAACATCTGTAAAAATACCCACTGTATCAAAATTTTTTAATGATTTTATTACACGTGCACTACCTTCTTTAGTAGCAAAAACAGTAACAGCATTTACAAGATTGTCTGATATACCTTCTATAGCATCTTTTCTATGTTTATAAGGTTCTATTGAATAATTAGCTTCAATAATAGACACTATTTGTTGTTCAGCATATTGCATTGCTTCATTAAGCATATTGCCTATTGTTGACATAAAAGTACTCTCCTATTAATCATCGTCATCGTCATCATCATAACGAGTGTTGTTTAAATATATAACTTCCTTAGGATATTGTATACGCATCTCATAACTACTAAATCCATCTCGTGCATGAAAATGCTCATCTACTTTATCATATAATTCTTTATAGGCTGTAGGATTGCAGTAGAAACATGTTTCATCATCCATTATATGAGGCAGTGTTTCTATTGAAGACACTATGTTTGTACCACAATTTTTACATCCTTTTACATCAATTTGTGCTCTAATTGCCTTAGAATTTTCAGTTGTAGTACGTAGTTCTAAAACGTACGCTTGATATATGTATTTAGCAGTACTTGGCATACAAGTACTACAATATAACATAGGATTCATCAAATGCAAGTAATCAGATGAAGATACTTCATAATCCAAGTAAGGAATACTGTCTTTATGTAATATTCTAGCAAAAGATGCACCTGCTATATATCGAACAACATTACTGTCGTTTATTACATGTGTACAATTTCCACAAACAGGTCTACGAAAGTAATGTTGTTTATCACATTGATTACATACCCATGTATCATTTTTTGCACTAATTTTTCTAAAAGGTCTTGCAGATAAAGTACCACATATAGAACAACCTTTTATGCTACCAGTCCCATAAATTGTTTTTAACATATCAGCTTGTGATAAATCAGGCATTAAATTTGCTCCATTGTTTTTTATATTTAGATAAATACTTCCATGATATATTTCTATAATAGTTTTTACTTCTATGTAAATCATCCCATGTGTTTGGAATGTTATTATAGTTTCGTTTATTTCTAGTAAACATTTCATATCCACTAGCACTTTTTCCAGCTTGAAAACTATATATACGTCTATGATATCCAAAGTTGTTATCATAATTCTTCATAAAATTTTTATAAAGAATTCTATGGCTACCACTATATTGTTTATTATCAGCATACCAAGGTTTATTATTTCCCATAGGAGTACATCTAAATAAACCAGTATCACTTCTCCAACTTAAAGATACACATTCATTACCATACTTCATAGGGTAAGTTATTCTATTAGGTTTATCTTTTGGAATATCTTGAATTTCTCTTAACCATTCTTTATATGGTTTTACACTATGTTGAAATATATATTGTTTAGATTCATGTTTGATTTTCTTTCTACGTAAACGTTTTAAAGATTTACCAGTATAAAATTCATCACTATAATAAATACTAGTATCTATATCTAAATCCAACATAAGATATTCCTTTATTTGGTTAAAAGTCTAGAATCAATCCATTTAATTTTAAGGTCACATTCATCTGTAAGAAAGTCAAGATTATTAAATATACTAGGTATATCTAACCAGTTACCACATTGGGTACATTTTAGATATCCTTGTAAGTATTTTTTAAAGGTAATGTTTAAACGTTTATCACAACATTGACATAAGGCTGTTTTATGACGTATAGCTTTTTCATACCATATTTTAGTTTTATTGTTATCAGCCATAATAATCCTTATTTATAATATAGTTCATAATAAACAAATAGTCCTAAAAACAATAGTATGGACAATATTGTGTATACACTAAAACGTAGTTTAGCTTTTTGTCTAAACTTAATATTTTCTTCTTTGGTATATCTTGAATCCCATAGATTCATTTGACTATTAGTTATACCAACATTCATAAGACATATAAAAAATACCATACCATATAAAGCTTGTATCAATTCTTCCATAAGTATTAGTCCCATACTTTCCATTCAGTTGAGTCGTACAACTCATCTGACATAATTTGTAGTAAACCTTTTTCATCGAAGATAATATAATCTTCTCCACGTTTTC
>CAYJJT010000107.1:0-1473 GCA_964370575.1 uncultured Muribaculaceae bacterium
TTTGTATTAAATGGTATATTACAAGCTGTAGCTTCAGAAGTTAAAGATCTTTGTATCTGCAATGTATTATATCCTAGAGGCAGGCAATTTTTTAATCCTTCTAATTGTTGCCAATCTAAATTATATATAGTTATTAGATGTTCACTTCCTATACTTTTAATAAGTTTAGTTGTTTTATTTAATTCTTCTAAACTATCACTTTGAATACAAATTAGCATATTATTATTGAATAATTTTTGCTTCTTCTTTTGCAAAGCATCTCTTAGCTCTTGTGCATCTTGTATTGAGTCCTCTAACTTATCATCTTTTACAGCTTCATAACTATAATTATTCTTATTTGCTTTCTTAATTTTTTCTAGTCTTTCAGTTTTCATTCCACTAATTTTTTTATTAACCATTTGAATTACTTTTGCTGGATCAGTAGGAGAAATATTTAGTGTTGTTATTATATTAGCATTTTCTATATTTGTTATTCTATTATAAAATCTAGGAGTTATAGACTTAGGTAATTTACTAACATACATTACCCTAATATATTTACTATTATTAATATTTATATAATTTTTTTCTCTAAACGAAATATTATCTTTATTACTTAAAATATCATAAATACTTAATTCATTTTCTTTTCCTAATATCTCTTTGATTTCGTTTATATCTTTTAATTCCTTATTGAATATCGAATTAAGAAAAGACAATCTTTCTTGAATTGATACCCTTCGTATTTTAGATTTTAATTCTTTTATTTTTTCTTCTGTTCTTAATTGATAACCCATAAATATATCTGTTGCTTGCTTAAAATTCTCTGCAACTACTGTAATTATAACTTGTCTTTTTTCACACAATATATATTCCTTATTACCTAAACAAGATTCGATTAAAGAATTGAACTCATTTGTTATTCTATCTTTATTCTCATTTCCTGTATTCTTATCATAAATATATTGCCTTTTATATTCTTCAACTTTTACAGGTACTGAAGAACATACTACTTGTATATTATCACCAAAATTAAAAGAGTGAAGATACTCCACCCATTTAATAAATATATTTTCTTGAATATCATAGTTAGCTTTTGAAAATGATATATCTTGATATTCGAAACAAACAGAATATTTATTATCATCTAACTTTAATATTCCAGTTAATTTGTCATACTCTTTAAAGAAACACCTCATTATTCCGAGATGTTGTCTTTGTTTTTTCTATTTTAAATTTATCTAGCTGCTTTCTTATTTTTTTCTTCAATTTTTACCTCTTTTCCCACAAAAAAAGAGCTATATAGAATTTTCTTCTATTGCTCTTATTGTTTTAATTTTTTCACTAAATATTACAATTTAATTCATCGCACTAATTAATTGTTCTAATTCTTCTAGTGCTTCTACATCTTGACTTGAATAATCTACATTTTCATACTTTTCTCGTTCTTGCTTTATTTGATTTTGTAAATGTTCTTTACCTGTAATACCTTCT
>CAYJJT010000107.1:1483-3267 GCA_964370575.1 uncultured Muribaculaceae bacterium
TATCTATAAACAATTTTAACATTTCAACATCATTATTAGTTGGAATTATTAACCACATTTTATGTAATATTGTACCTTGCTCGTGCTTCAAATCGTTTATATTTGCTCCATGTTTTAATAATATCTTTACTGCCTCTAAATTTCCAGATGTAGTCGCATAGGTTAATAGAGTTACTGGCTCGGTTTCATCTAACGTTGTATTTACATCTAATCCGTTTTCAAGTAATACATCCAATATTTTTAATTTTTCTCCATCTATTTTATTACATTCTTCAATATCGTCATAATACTTACTATATTCACTTATCATCAAATCCTTAATTAATTCATCTTGGCTTTCATCTATTACCCAGCCTTCTTCTAAATATTTTTCTAAAGAATCTATATCACGGTACTCTATTGCTGCTATTTCTTTACCGTTAACTATACTAGATAACACTTTCCCATAAAAATCTGGATATAATGCCAAACTCCATAACATAGCTAATATTATCGCTGATATTATAAATACTATACTAATTACTTCTTGTATTCGACTTTTTTTCTTTGACTTTATTCTCTTAATTAACAATATTAATGCTATCACTCCTATTGTAGCAACAAATATGTTAAATATTATAAATACAATAAATAATATTAATACAATTGGTATTATCATCATTCCTGCTAATATTCTCATTTATTATTTCCTTCCTACTTAATTGTATCTATTTTATCTAATGTTCTTTTTTTCTCATTACGATAATTAGTCGAAAATGCTATAGAAAATATCATAGGTATTACTGCAAATCCTGGACTTGCTTGACCTTTACTAAAAAAAACATAACTAGCACCTATAATAGTTAATATTCCAAATATATACATCATAATTTTATAAATTTTTAACTTCATATAATTTTCTCCATTTCTTCTAATCGTTCATTCTCACGTTAGTTTTTTTCAAAAGTTGAAAAAAGGTATATTTACATATTCCTTTGGCATTGGACTTTCAAAATCTATCCAACCTAAATCTTTAATTAAGTGAGATTGCTCATCGGGAAATGCAAATGTATTCAAGTACAAAATAAAATGTGTTTCATTGAATTTATTTCTTTTTCTTAATATTTTTGTTGCATCAGGATTATTCACTCGCCAGTCATTTGCAAAAAATTGGCAGTATTCCTCTAAATTATTTGCTACATCATTTGGAACAGAATATAAATATCTGTTACTATCAGCACTTAAAATAACTTCTTTCAAAAAAACACCTACTTTCGCAGAATATAAACAATAACTTAACTATTTTTTTATATAATAGTTATTATCTTCTAGTAGTCTAGTATTATTAGAAATCCACTTGTTACCAAATACAAATCGATTTAATTGAAATGCAAATTTATTACCATTATATATAAATGATAGCTTGCCTATTATTAAGAATTTACTAATTTTTATATTCTTAATATCTTCCCACTTAAAAAAGTATTCAAATTCTAAATTTGTTGTTATTATCTTTATTCCTCTTTCATCAAATACAAAGAAAAAAAACTGTGTTGCTTCAAACTTCACTTTTGTTCCTGATAATGTTGGTAATACAAATTTCACTTTAGGTATATTTGTTCCATAAATTATATTATCTTTTCTCTCTAGTTTATATTTTTCTGCTGCCATAAGCATTGCTTTTTCGTTTATCATTATTTCCTCCATTCTATTCTATAAATTCTATTTATATAAAATTTTATTTACAAGCATTATGCTCATTTTATTTATCAAGCGAAATAATCACATCTGCAATATTATCGCAG
>CAYJJT010000108.1:0-3223 GCA_964370575.1 uncultured Muribaculaceae bacterium
TTGAAAATACTTTCAATACTAATATAAAATTAGAAAAAGCTATGATTGAAAAATCAGATGTTCAATTTTTATATGCTACAGGAGATGTATATAATTTTATGAATATGGAAACTTATGAACAAATTGAACTTACTAAAGCTCAATTAAAAGATGAGTATTTATATTTGAAAGATGGATTAAATGTAGAAGTAAGCTTTTATAAAGGAGAACTTCTTGGAGTAATTTTACCAGAAAAAATCACTTTAAAAGTTACAAATACAGAACCTGCTGTTAAAGGTAATACAACTAATAATGCTCAAAAAGATGCTGAATTAGAAACAGGATTAACAGTTAAGGTACCTTTATTTATAAATGAAGGTGAAGAAATCATTGTTTCATCTAAAGATGGAAAATATGCATCACGTGCATAATAAATGTTGACAAGTATATAATTATAATATATAATAAATATTGTTAAAAAGGAAAGAAGAAGTATCCGCTTCTCACCCGATAGCTAAAGTTATGGGTTAAAGCCAAAATTATTAATATAATAAATAGGTTTTTAAGTGGATACATTATTGTATTCACTTTTTTATGGAGGTGTCGGTTATCGCAAACAAAGAAAGAGGTTTGTTCATAAATGAACAAATTCGCGCAAAAGAAGTAATGGTTATTGGACCAAACGGAGAACAATTAGGTATTAAAGGTATCAAAGATGCACTTACTCTTGCTTCATACGCAGGGTTTGATCTTGTTTTAATTAGTCCTACTGCTAATCCAAAAGTTTGTAAAATTATGGATTATAATAAATTTAAATATGAAAGCAAGAAAAAACAAAAAGAAAATGCTAAGAAACAAAGAGAAACTAATCTTGAATTAAAAGAATACCGTTTATCAGTAACGATAGATATTAATGACTTTAATACTAGAGTTCGTAATGCTGGAAAGTATTTAGAAAAAGGTCACAAAGTTAAAGCTCAAGTACGTTTTAAAGGGAGAGAAATGGCTCACCCTGAATTAGGTAAAGAAGTATTACTTCGATTTGCAGAAGCGTTATCTAGTTTAAGTGAGATAGAAGTTAGACCTAAATTTGAAGGTAGATTTGTATCGATTATATTAGCACCGAAGAAAGAGAAGTAATAGGAGGAAATTATGGCAAAGAAAACACAAAAAACTCATAGTGGGTTAAAAAAAGTAGCAAAAGTTAAACCAAACGGTAAAGTAACAATAACTAGTGCTGGTGGACAACATAATAGTGGTAAAAAAAGTACAAAACAAACAAAAAAATACGCTAAATTAAGCACAATGAGTGCTGGTGATTACAAAAGATTAAAAGATTTATTGTAATATATTAAGAAGGAGGAAATAAAATGCCAAGAGTTAAAAATGGTACGGTAAGTCGTGCTCGTCATAAAAAAATATTAAAACTAGCGAAAGGATATTTCGGTAGTAAACACAGATTATATAAAACTGCTAAAGAACAAGTAATGCATTCATTAAAATATGCTTACAGAGATAGAAAACAAAATAAAAGAGAATTCAGAAAATTATGGATTACACGTATTAATGCAGCATGTCGTATGAACGATATGAGTTATTCAAAATTTATTAATGGATTATCTAAAGCTAACGTTCAAATTAACAGAAAAATGTTAAGTGAAATAGCTATTGATAACCCAGCAGCATTTGCTGAATTAGTTGAACTATCAAAAAATACTTTAGCTGGTAAAGTATCTGCTCCAAAAGTAGAGAAAAAAGAAGTAAAAAAAGTAGAAACTAAAAAAGAAGTAGTTGCTGAAACTACTAGTACTGATTTAAGTTCTATGAAAGTAGCAGAACTTAGAAGTTTAGCTAAAGAAAAAAACATTGCTGGTTATTCAACAATGAAAAAAGCTGAATTATTAGATGCTTTAAAATAATCCATAAGGATTATTTTTTTTATTTTCACTTTAATTTATATATGATATAATTATATGGAAAGTGGTGAACATCATGTATACAAAAGAAATAAAAAAATACTTTGATAATACTAAGAGTGAAATTGATAAAGCTTTTAATGATGAAAAAAATATAGTTGGTATTATTCATGATACTGGTATTTATAGTTCATTAAATGGTATTGAATATGCTAAATTTATTAAAGATAAAAAAATATTATTTCTTGTTTCTAATAGTACACATTTTGCCAATATAAAAAATGTAGTAGAACATAATGGAATTAATTTTAAGGAAGAAACTAAAAACATTAAGTTTATGACTTATCCTAATTTATATAATACTTATGTAAATGATCAAGTTTCTAACACTAATAAAATGATAAATATAAATGCTGATTTATTAATTTTAGATAACTATGACCATATCAATGGTGAAAAATGGAGTTTAGCCGTAAATAAATTTATTTCATCTCATAACAATTTAAAAATATTAGGAATTAAATCTAGTAGTTCAAATTATGATAATATAGAAAATATATTTACAAACAATGTAGTGAGTAGAGTTGATTTAAGTGAAGCAGTAGAAAAAAAATTACTAAGTAAGCCTATATATAAGTCTAACAGTGAGCCTATTAAAAAGTTGATTGAAGAAATAACAAACTTAATAAATGATAGTAATTATGAAAATGATTTAAAGGAAAATTTATTGAATAAACTTACAACTATTATTAATAATGCAACTATTGAAGATGATATATTAACTAAAAATTTAAATAAAACTGGTAAGTATATATATTATTGTCCAACTAAAAACTTAGACAAAAAAGATCTTATGCTGAAAATTGCGCAAGTAAAAGAACAGATATTATCAAAATATCCTGATAGGGGCATTGAAGTTTATATTTCTACTTCGACTAATGAAAGTTCAGGATTACAAAATAGAGAAGCATTCTATAATAATGTTGATTTAAATGGTAATAATGTAGAAAACAAAATTAGAATAATGTTTTCATTTCATCAATATATTCAGAGTTCATATGTTCATGATTTGGATGGTATAATAATTGAACGTGAAATAAAAAGTAATAAAGTATTTAATGAAATTATTAAAAATACAATGTTGAAAAGTAATAATCAAAAACATCCAATAATTATTGATTTATTTAATAACTATAATCATATTAAAATTTTAGAGGAAAATTATAATTATAAAATAAATAAAAAAGAGAAATTTAATATTTCCATGGAAAATGAAGAAATTTATTTTAAATTAAAAGATTTTAAAAATCAATTAGAAAACAGATTTA
>CAYJJT010000109.1:0-3191 GCA_964370575.1 uncultured Muribaculaceae bacterium
TAAGATAAGGACTTAACTTATCTGCTTCTTCTCTGTAATTCATATTTCTCCTTTCAGCTACTGATATTTAATTTTTTATATTTTATTCATTAAACTTTTTCTGATATCAATATAACTTTTCTTAAAAGAATCTATTCTTTTTCTTGCAAGTGAGTCTATAAAAAATATGTATTTAACTTCTTTCTCTAAATTTTTATCTATTTCTTTTAAAAAATTTATTTTTAATTTTAAATAAGAGTAGATCTCCTCAACAGTTGGTTTTATTATCTTTTTCTCTAAGTCAAAACTTCTTGTATAGGCATCACTAATATTTAAAAAATCTCTCAACTCTTGTGGGGTAAACTCCAACCTTTCCCTTTTTTCTAACTCATATAATAATTTTAATGAATATTTGCTTCTAAAAAGTAATGCATATATTTGCGGATGACTCTCTTCATCATTTAACATTTCATATATTTCTTCTGAAAAAGTTACATTCAAATAACCATTTACTATAGAATATCTTTCTATTATATTGAAATAATAGAATTCTCTTTTTTCCTTAGTGAGCTCTAGCTTTTTTGAAGATAATGAACTAATATAAGCAAGTAGATTAGGAATCATGTTTAAATCTTTTTTTAATCGATATAATGGTATTCTTAGCTTTTCTTTTTTTGAAATAAAATATTCTTCAAGTAAATATTCAAAAATAATTTTTTCAAACTTATTGAGTAATCCAGTAATATTTTCTTGCATAATTTCTTTTTACCTCCCGACTATATTGAGTTGAAAAAATTCTAAAAATTTTTCTTACATCTGCATTTTACCATTTTTTTTACGAAAAATAAATATTTTTTTTTCTTTTTGACTTGTTTTTTATTCGTATGTTATAATCCAAAATAAGAATATTTAATCTAGATTATATTTAATTTTAAGTAAAGGAGGTTTTGGTGGAGAAATTATATTGGATACTTTTTATAGGTGGGGTTTGGAGTCTCCAAACATATTTAGGAATGCGACAGATGAAAAACTTTAATAATGAACTGCAATCTTTATATAAGTCTGGCAAGGTCGTAATAGGGAAGTACAAAGGGATGTTTTTTAAAGGCTGTATCATTGTTTTTTCATTAGAGAAAAATAATCGCATAAAGTCTGGAAGAATAATGGAAGGTTTTACAGTTTTTAATAAAATGAAAAATTTTGATATTTTAAATGGTTTAAGTTTAGATGAAGCTCACAGTATAGTTGATAATTTAAAAATAGATTATTCTAGAAAAAAAGCTTTGAAAAATCTTTTCACTCAGTAGTAATATAAATTAATAAAATATAAAACGAAAGGAGGACGTATGATAATCTTAATGATATTATCATACAAAACAAAAATATGAATAATATAGTAATTTTAGCAGAAAAGTTTATAGGCTTATTTAGACAGGGAGGCGAAACCTTCGTTGGAATGGTTACAGGAATTGTTCCTCTTCTAATAATGTTGTTAGTTGCAATGAACGCTCTTATAAAATTTGTTGGAACAGCTAGAATAGAAAAACTAGCAAAAAAATGTAGTTCTAACCCTATCACTAGATATTTATTATTACCCGTTATTGGTACATTTTTCTTTATGAATCCGATGACTTTAGCCTTAGGAAAATTTCTTCCTGAAAGATATAAACCTAGTTACTATGCTGCTGCTTCTCTATCATGCCATACTATGAATGGATTATTCCCACACATCAATCCTGGAGAATTATTTGTTTATTTAGGAGTAGCAAATGGAATAATAACATTAGGATATTCACCAGCTGATTTAGCAGTCAGATATTTCCTAGTAGGAGTAGTAACTAATTTCTTTAGAGGATGGGTAACAGACTATACTACTATTTATGTTGAAAAACAACAAAACAGAAAATTATCAGATAAGATTACTGTATCTTAAAATAAATTTAAGGAGGAATAGAAATGAGTAAGACAATTGAAATTCGTGCTGGATTAGGTGGTTTTGGTGGTCCTTTAATTATAAAAACTACTGATACTAAAAATAAATTAGTCTATATAACAGGAGGAAGTGTTCCTGATATTGCCTTAAAAATTTCAGAACTAACAGGAGCAGAACTGATTGATGGTTTTAAAACGACTGTTAAAGACGAAAATATTATGGCTGTTATTATTGACTGTGGTGGAACTTTAAGATGTGGTTTATATCCTAAAAAAAGAATCCCTACTATAAATATTCATGCTACTGGAAAAAGTGGCCCTTTAGCTGAATTTATTAAGGAAGATATTTATGTTTCTGCTGTTTCTCTTGACTCAATCCAACTTGTTCAAGATGGTGAAGAGAAAAATATTTCTACATCTATAGAAAAAGAACCTGTTAGTAAAGTTGGAAAATATTCAACAGATAAAAAATTAACAGAACAAAGTAATAATTTAATGGCAAAAATTGGAATGAAAATGGGTTCTATTGTTGCTATTTTCTTCCAAGCTGGTAGAGAGGCTATCAATACTGTTATAGGTACTATTCTTCCTTTTATGGCATTCGTTTCTATGTTAATAGGAGTTATCATTGGAAGTGGTATTGGTAATGTTTTTGCTAATCTAATGACTCCTTTAATCGGAAGTATAACAGGGCTTATTATTATTTCTTTAATTTGCTCTTTCCCATTCTTATCCCCGTTCTTAGGTCCTGGTGCTGTAATAGCACAAGTAATAGGAGTTTTAGTTGGAGTTGAAATAGGTAAAGGGAATATTCCACCTCATATGGCTCTACCTGCACTATTTGCTATAAATTCACAAGCAGCCTGTGATTTTATTCCAGTTGGATTGGGGCTAGCAGAAGCAGAAGTCGAAACTGTTGAAATAGGAGTTCCTTCTGTTCTTTATTCTAGATTTTTAACTGGGGCACCTACTGTTTTTGTTGCTTGGCTTGCTAGTTTTGGACTTTATGGAGGTAAATAATGAAAATATATAATAGAATTGTTACTAGTTTAGGAAATTTTTTAGACGAGTCTTATGAAGATAAATTTGTAATCTTATTTGATAATAATGCACCTGAAGATTTTAGAGATTATTGTGTACTTCATGAAGGAGAGGGATTAATAGAACCTATCTCTGTTGGTAATATACTAACTTTTGGTGGGGTTGATTACAAAATAACTGCTATTGGAGATGTAGTTAATGAAAATTTACATAAGCTAGGTCATATAACTTTAAAATTT
>CAYJJT010000110.1:0-3168 GCA_964370575.1 uncultured Muribaculaceae bacterium
GATTGATATTCTTGCATATTTTACTCCTAATTTATTGTTTTATAACAAAAAGCCCCCAGTGTAGCCTTTTGAGCTACACTGAGGGTTTTCGTATTGCGAAATAATGGGGGTTATTTCAAGTGAGTAATATATATTTGAAATGTGATGGAGGACAAAGTGTGAATCTAAGTCTACAAGTAAAATTTATTTATACAATAACTGTCCTTAACATAGATGTTGATTTACTTATCCTCTACTTTCGATGCAATATAATTCCATATTACTAACACATAAAAAAGTCCTATAAATAAATATAACACAATAAAAATCAATAGGTGATAATATATTTTATTATAAAGAGATAGAAGAAAAGAAACACCAATAAGAGAGTAAACCATTATGAAAAATGAAAAAATAGTGTTCCTAATAATAGCAGCCTGAGTGTTGCTTGTACTTTTATTTATTTTTTCATGTTTTGTGAAGTAGGTATTCAAAAACTTATAGTCAATATTTTGCACGGCAAAAATAAAAAAAGAAGCAAGAACAGATAATCCAGATAAAATTGTCAACAATTGACTTTTTTCAATTACTGGAAAACAAAAATATTCACTTATAGAAATGATTATGATTCCAAGCAGAATAATTAAAAAATGTACCATTTTTTCAGACAACTTAAAAACTATACATATTTGTTGAACAAGTATTTTAGTAATCATTTAAATCCTTGAGTTCTTTACTATTTATTAAGTCTATCAAATTATGCATAGATAATGCTAAAATTTCATCATAATGCGTAGCTTCAAGGTCAATAGTTATAATGAGTTGGCATACCTTACCAAGTTTAATAATATTATCTTGATCATCCACCCCTGTTATAACAGCATTATTATTTTCAAGTAAAAACTTCTTTAGCTTGTCTTTTGAGAAAAACGAACCTTGTTTGTCTAGTGTATATTTTGCCTCAAACTCCACTAATGAATCATCTTGAATTTCTAGTTCCTTTACTACATCGAGCTCTTGAAGTGAGTAATTGCGATATACTAGGCTATCTTGAGGCATTTTCTTTATTTTGACGTCAACATGAGTGATTTTTGCTAACTTATTAGGCTCAACAACACTATTTATATCAAGTGTAGAGAAATATTTGTATAATAAATCTTTTATTTTCTTTTCACTATAGTTAAAAGCGTAGATTTTAGATGTATTTGTATTAATAAGTACATAGGCAATAGAAATAACACGTTTTGCATCATTTACAGCAAAAAACTTACGTGAACTCATTAGTTCATGGTCAATTTTTTCAATACCTTTCTCACCAATATTGTGTTCGTTTAGCAGCCTAAAGCAATGAAATCCATTATGAAAGATATGCTTTTCAACATTAGAATTATTATCAAAACCTACTGGTTCTGAACAGATATTTCTATAAGCATTTGTATGATAAACCTTAAATTCCACTTTAGACCTCCAATTATTGAAAGAGCTGAGTATATATCACCGATATTTAACTCAATTTAACTTTATTACTTACAGTTCTAAAT
Organism: uncultured Muribaculaceae bacterium; assembly: GCA_964370575.1. GTDB lineage: Bacteria > Bacillota_I > Bacilli_A > RF39 > UBA660 > MGBC107952. Next base: position 1,521 of record CAYJJT010000110.1, read on the forward strand.
CAAGTTCAAGTTCTTCTAACAGACCATCTCTACCCGCAAGAAGAGAATTGACTGCGGCGATAGCACAAGCTGAGAATTGACTTTTTCTATCAACTAGTTCAGTTAAGTTTTCTTTTAATGACTCAATATCTTTATTTCTATCGTATTGTGCAATATATTTGTCTACACTTTGCCACACTTTGTTTCGAGCATTTTTTATTGTTAAATCCATCAAATTATAAACAACCTTACTTGCAGAAACTCTTTTTAGATTTGTATCGCAATTTGGATCAAGTGGAAGTACTTTATCTGCAAAAAATGTAAGAAGTTGCACATCTGACTTATCACAGGGGTCAAGCAAGGCAGGTTTTTCAACCTCATTACCATTTTCAGTTAAATATACATTTGACATAAGTGGAAAATAGTCAACTTTTCCTCCACCTCGATTGCACTTTTCACATGCAAGCCTATAATTTTGGGGATCATTCTTAAGCCAGTTATACCCAGAAGAAAGATGTTTATTATAATCATAACCTACTAATTCTTTTACTGAGCCTTTAGGCCTAAAGTGGTCAATATCAAAGTAAGCACCCGTGCTAAGAGCTTCACTATACCAACATTTTGGACCTACAAGAGATGCAAAATCTTCTTTTAATTTTGTATTTTTCCACAGTTTTTTACTATTACCCCAACGAGTTCGTAAAAGCATAAGGAAACTGGTATCTATATATCTCAACCTAAGCTCCCTTTTCTTTGAATAGTGTTTCTATAATTTCCGTAATCTCTTCAGAACGCTTATGTATTTCTTCAACACTTAAATATTCTTTATCATAAAATTCTGACTTCTTAAACTCTTGCATGAAGTCATCATAAATAAAGTCTATTGTATTGCTCGCAAAAGGCAGACTACCAAGTTCACTACTTAGCTCGCGTAGTTTATTTTTATCACTTTGGTTCGCTTCACCAGTAATTAGTTTTAAATATAACTCCTGTCTTTCTAAAAACTTATCAGCAGTGTCTTTATCGTAAGAGTTTTTCAAACCATAATACTCACTTTGAAGAATAGCATCAATACCCATTCCTTTTGTTTCTTCAATAGGCTCATGAGCTACCACTTTGCCTTCTTTTGATTTCTCAAAAATTCGGATATGCTCGGCATCAACACCATTAATTACTAAAGGATCATGTGTTGCCATGAATATTTGTGTTTTATCACTTTCAGTAAAAAAGTCCTCTATCATAGATTTTATATTATACTTCCACTGCGGATTCATATGGGCATCAATTTCATCTACAAGTATAAGAGCCTTTTCTTCTTTAGCAATTATTGCAATACCTAAAAGTTTAATTAGTTGCCTTTCTCCCTCACTTAATCTGTCAATAGTGAATGAGTTTTTGAAATTATCAGTAGATAAGATTTTAAACTTTGCATTAAAAAGGGTGTGCATCTTTTCAAAAAAGTCATAAATATTACGAGTTGATGATTTTACCTTATTGAAGTTACTAATAATAAAAGAAAAGTCTAAACTCTTGCGTAAGTCATATTTAAACCAAATATCATCTTCTTTTCTTATGTCTTTTATCTCCCAAAAATTACGATCTTCTAATTTAGTTGGGATAAAAAGCGCATTTTCTTTTATAAATGATCCAATCTGAGGATCAAGAAAAT
>CAYJJT010000111.1:0-3150 GCA_964370575.1 uncultured Muribaculaceae bacterium
ATTAAAAGAAATAAATTTTTATTTAACTTTGAGTAATGTTGAAGATTTATTTGAATTACTTGAAACTAGTATTTATGATAATCCTCCAATTGGTTTAAAAGAAGGATATTTGATTAAAGAAGGTTATAATAATGATGTAGATGAATTAAAAAGCTTACGTAAAGGTGGAAAAGACTTTGTTGCTGCATTTGAACGTGATGAACGTGAAAAGACTGGTATTAAAACTTTAAAAGTTGGTTATAATAGAGTATTTGGTTATTACATCGAAGTTAGCAAAGGACAGACTGAATTAGTAAAAGAAGAATACGGATATGAAAGAAAACAGACTTTAAGTAATTGTGAACGATATATATCACCAATATTAAAAGAAAAAGAAAGTTTAATTTTAAATGCCGAAGAAAAATTAGTTGATTTAGAATATGAAATTTTTAATAACATTAAAGAAACAGTTAAGTCATATATTCCTGTTCTTCAAAGTATAGCAAAGGTATTAAGTGAAATAGACGTTATTGCTTCATTTACTTTAGTAAGTGAAAAATATAATTATATAAGACCTATTATTACTAACGATAGAATAATTGATATTAAAGAATCTCGTCATCCAGTTGTAGAGCAAGTAATTAATACACCGTTTGTAAATAATGATTTTAATATTGATCTAGATAAAAACATATTATTAATTACAGGACCAAATATGGCTGGTAAATCTACTTATATGAGACAATTAGCAATTACTGTTATAATGGCTCAAATCGGATGTTTTGTACCTGCTAGTAAAGCTACAATCGCAATTTTTGACGCTATATTTACTCGTATAGGAGCTAGTGATGATTTAGTTAGTGGAGAATCTACTTTTATGGTAGAAATGAATGAAGCTAATTATGCTCTTAGTAATGCTACAGTAAATAGTTTAATATTATTTGATGAATTAGGAAGAGGTACCGCAACATTTGATGGAATGGCATTAGCTCAAGCAATTATAGAATATATACATGATGAAGTAAAAGCAATAACTTTATTCTCAACTCATTATCATGAATTAACTGATTTAGTTAATACTATGAGTAAATTAAAAAACGTTCATGTTAGTGCTTATGAACGTGATGGAGAATTAATTTTCTTACATAAAATAAAAGAAGGAAGCGTAGATAAAAGTTATGGTATTCATGTAGCTAAGTTAGCTAATTTACCAACTTCATTAATTAATAGAGCTAATCAAATTTTAAAAGTTTATGAAAGTAATGAAATTAAAAGAGATGAAGTTATAACAATAGAAAAACCAGTAATAACAGAAAAAGAAAAAACAGAATTAGAAAAATTAGTGGATAGTATAGATCCATTATCAACAACACCGATGGATGCTTTAAATATTTTATTTGAAATAGATAAATTAAAGAAAGAAGGAAAATAAAATGGAAATGCTTAAGAAAAAAGAAAACTGGTGGATTTGGTTATTAATATTCTTGTTTGGAGGAGGAATTTATCCATTAATTCTTGGAAGTGAACTAGACATATATAACAAAGATGCTTGGTATAATAAAGTAAGTTACTGGGCGATTGGAGCTTTATTATTATTTATTCCATTTTCAATAATGATAGTAGTATTAGCTATTCAAGCACAAGTTTTATCTTCTAAAAAACTTGGAGTTAAAGGAGCTAATATTTATGAATTGCCATATATTTGGATATTAATGATTATTATCCCAATAATAGGTTGGTTAGCATTTATAATATTATATATGTATTTATCAATCGCGTCATTAATAGAAATCAATAATGGTAAATTAGAAAAATTAAATAAGTAATAGATTTAAAGAGCATTAGCTCTTTTTATTTTAACTAATTTCTAGTATAATTATTTTAGGTGATAAAATGATAAAACTTGAAGCAGGTTTAAATATAGATAAAGTAAAAGAAATAAGTAAAATAAAAGGTGAGCCTTCTTGGATGGGTGATTACAGAGTTAAATGTTATGAAGCATTTACTAAAATTCCTAATCCAAAATTTGGCCCTGATTTAAAAATAGATTTTAATGATATTACTTATTATAAAAGAAGTGGTGATAATATTAATCACTCTTGGGAAGATGTTCCAGATGATATAAAAAATACATTTGACAAACTAGGTCTACCAGATGCTGAACAAAAATATTTAGCAGGACTTGGAGCTCAGTATGATAGTGAAGCTATCTATCATAATATGTTAGAAGAATTAACTAGTAAAGGTGTTATATTTTGTGACACAGATACAGCTTTAAGAGAATATCCGGAATTATTTAGTGAATATTTTTCTAAATTAGTTAAGTATGATGATAATAAATATACAGCGTTAAATGGTGCTGTATGGAGTGGGGGAAGTTTTATATATGTTCCTAAGAATACTAAATTAGATCGACCATTACAAAGCTATTTTAGAATTAATAGTATTAATATGGGGCAATTTGAACGTACTATTATTATAGTAGATGAAAATAGTGAGCTTCATTATATGGAAGGTTGTACAGCACCAACATATCAAAGGGATTCATTACATGCTGCAGTAGTAGAAATATACGTTAAAAAGAATGCTAAGTGTCGATATACAACAATTCAAAATTGGAGTAATAACGTTTATAATTTAGTTACTAAAAGAGCGATTGTAGAAGAAAATGGATTAATGGAGTGGATTGATGGAAATATCGGTTCAAAAGTTAATATGAAGTATCCTGCTTGTATATTAAAAGGTGATTATGCTCGAGGTAACTGTGTATCTATAGCAGTAGCAACTAAAGGACAAATTCAAGATGCAGGAGCTAGAATGATCCATTTAGGTAAAAATACCACTAGTAATATAATAAGTAAAAGTATAGCTAGTAGAGGTGGAGAATCTACTTATCGTGGTAGTGTTAAAATAAAGAAAAAAGCAAAAAATTCAAAAGCAGATATTAAATGTGATACAATTATTTTAGATGAAAAATCTAAAAGTGATACAATTCCTACAAACGTAGTTGAAAATAATTCATCATTCATAAATCAAGAAGCTACAGTTGCTAAAATAAGTGAAGAGAAATTATTTTACTTAATGAGTAGAGGGATAGATAAAGAAAGAGCTATTGAATTAATTCTAATGGGATTTATATCCAAATTTAAAGAAGAATTACCAATGGAATAT
>CAYJJT010000112.1:0-3122 GCA_964370575.1 uncultured Muribaculaceae bacterium
GTAGGGATTCGAACCCTAGATACAGTTTTACCCGTATACTCACTTAGCAGGCGAGTTGAGTGGGTATTTTGCTCATTTATGATAAGGCTAATATACTGTCTAATACATGCTTTAACGGATATCAAAAGATTTCTAAATCGAATTGTAATCTTTTAAAAGTATGTGCAAAAGTATGTGACATTCAAAAAAGAAAAATTTAGTTACAATTAGTTACTACTAAAGCAATTTTTATACTCTCTATTATAATAAAAAATACAACTATCTTTTTGATAGTAAAGCATTACTAAGAATCAAAAAATAGGATTTACGACCAACAAGTAAAATACTATCTAAAGCAAATTCTATACCTTTTCAATTGACTTATTGTCTTTATAAATTATTATATTAAAGATAAAGTAGTAATTTTTTTTAGAATCAAAAGCAGATATCTTTAAATGAGATAAAACCTCCCGTAGAAATATCCTAAGATTTCAATTCTGAGGCGAATATGGCAATAAAAAAAATACCTCTATTTACTAATGACACGTTAGCTGGACTTTCAGCAGTGTTATGTGACGAGTGCTACAAGCTTAATCAAAATGATTTTTTTTCATTGCTAAAAAATTCAAAAATGTTTCTAATCGATTTAGATTCTACTTTAGATCTTAGAGTTTATAATACGTTAGTCGATTTTCAAAAATCAAAAGGTTTTTCAAATAATATCTATCATTTCATTGGTGAAACATTTAGGGTAATCAAGAAAAATAGTAACGAAATAACCGCGTTGGTAGCACTTAACACCCTTAATTACTATTTAGCAAATGTTAATTATCAAATAAACCATGAAGGTTCATTTATTCCAGTTAAACAGTTACCCTTAAACTACTCAATACCCCATAACTTACAAAAAATTATAGAAAAAGATTTGGGGTATGTTTATATTATTGGAAATACTGCAATGTTAGGCTTATATAAAATAGGATATACAAATAGACGACCTCAAAATAGAGCGAATGAGCTTAACAATGAAGCTAAAACTGGAATGCCAGGAAAATATAATGTTCTATTTGAATTAAAGACAACATCGCCACGTAAAGTTGAACAATTTGCTCATCGTTTACTTATCAGGCAAAGATTTGGAAAAGAATGGTTTAAATGCTCAAGCATAACGGATTGCATAAACGCAATTAATACAGCTTTCCAACAGGTTGGAGGGAAAGAAAAAACTGTTGAGGCTATACAGCGCGCAGAAATCCATAAAAATTATATTATAGAAACAGCAAAAAAACAGATTGAGCTTGAAAGAAAAGAATTTGAAAGAAAAGAAGCTGAATTAAAGAGAAAAGAGTTTGCAAGAAGAGAAGCTGAATTAAAAAGAAAAGAACTTGCAAGAAGAGAGGCTGAATTAAAGAGAGAATATTTTGAAAGAAATAAAGCTGAATTAAATAGAAAAGAGTTTGAAAGAAAAGAATTCGAACAGATGAAAGTCGAATACAACACAGTTATTAGTGAGTACCATGAAATCTGCAAACAAGAGCATGAAAAGGCATTTTACAAAACTAAAAAAAAATTATTTATATATGCGTTATATTTTTTTCTAATATGTTTATGTGGTGCTTTCTTTGCACAAAACAAACTTAACGACAGTCAAGGCGCTGTAATCCTCATACTAGTAGGTACCGTAAGCTTATTAAGTGTTACGTTGCGTAAAACAAGTTCCACAGATAATGAACTCAATAAAGTTTTAGAAAACTCCCCTAAAGTAAAACAAAGCAGAATAAAAGTTGAACAAGCATATCGTCATTTATACCATAAATTTGGAAATATAACAGACCATAATCAAGTTGTTAACATGACTTTTGATATTTATAAATCACACTATAAAAATTAGATCTAATTGAGATAAACTGTTAATTAGAAAAGTCCAAGTAGATAACGCTTCAACTTGTTTTAATAAGTCTAATATCCTTTTAAGAATATTTTTTTGATTTGACATAATCTAAATCAAAGTGATATTATAGAACTATCAGAATTTTATTAAATGCCAACCAAGGAGAAAGATATGTTTATACTAAGCTCTCACGGTGTTAAAAGTTGTTTTCTAAATACCTGTTCAACAAAGCTTATTTTTAAAAACATTTTTTTTATTATTGCAGTATGTCTTGCTAGTACTACATTTATTGGTAAACTTTATGCTAATGAAGTAACGCAGAGTAAAAACATTAAAAATTTTTCATGTAAAGAGCTTAGTCCCTTATTTAGAGCAGTTGTTAATGACTCAATAGATAATAGTGCACTCATTGAAAAATTAAATATAGTAGGCATAAAGAACCTATTAGAAGTTACTGAAAAAGATATTTCAAGTTTATCAAGTAAATATGGTGAGTGCCTTCGTACTTCTGATACGGGGGGAATAAATTTTGACGTAAAAGATTTCACGTCAAAATATACTGTAAAGGTGAAGAACGAGCAACTAAAGCAACAACAAAAAGAAGGATTCCAAACTTGGGTTAACGATTCGGAAGCTCAAATACTTTCTTTTGAGCAAGCTTTGTTAGATAATAAATATACAATTGAAGAAGCTGAAAACATCCTAAGTAACCTTTATAGGATAGTCGGTGAAGGTGAAGAGAAGTATATACATAGAGAAAATAGTGGTGACTATACTATTATTAGAAAGCTTCTTGACCAGCTTGCTACACAGGCAGAATTCCTAAAAGAAGTTCAAACATTAGCTGCATTCAACGATTCTTACAATAACTTATCTACAGAATTTGAAAATATTCTTACCCATGAAAGTCAGCTATGGCAAATTGTTCAACTAGAAGAATTATACACGAAAGTACGTGACACAGAAAGAGCACTCCGTAATTTTTCTCTTGGCGATAAATATAAAAATGTAGCAGATACAAAAAAATTAAAAGAAGCTAAACAATTAAGATTTTTTAGTGAGTTACAAAAATCAATAAATGAAACAACAAGCGCTCTATGCATAGAAGAAACAAATGTACTTAAGAGCGTATTATATAGTCAGGCACTATCAGACTTCCCAGTCGAATATAGAGGTTATTACATCATACCAAACCGTACAACCATCGATGATTTAGTTTATGGTACAATTCAAAGCGGTTACTTTGATAGCT
>CAYJJT010000113.1:0-3111 GCA_964370575.1 uncultured Muribaculaceae bacterium
TAAATTTTCATTTTCTTCTAATGATATAACAGTAAATCCATACTTTGTTAAAAAATTAAAAGTATCGTTCCCAACTAGTATTGTTTTATCACTAGCACTTTCAGCCATTAATCTAATATCTGCATCGATTTCAGATATTTCAAGTTTCAACTCTTCATAATTTTCATCAATTTCTTCTTTTAAATAATGATTGTTAATATATTCTTTTAATCCGTTTTTAACATTTTGAGTAAGCATTAAGAAGTTAGACGGATCTAACCATAGTTCTTCTAGTTTATATTCATATTCCATTGTTAGAGAAGTATCAATTATCTTTAAATTATTATTTTCATCAACCATGGGTACTACATAATTTTTTTCATTGCTTAAACCATTAAAAATAAATAAATCACTTTCTGCATAACTAGTAATTTGATTATCAGTAAGTTCATAATCATTAATATTTATCCCAGTTGGATAAATACTTTTTATTTCACTGTGTTCACCATATAATCTACTAGTAATATATTCAATTGGATAAGCACTAGTATATACTGTAATATCCTCAAAATCATCTCTTTTAAAACATCCAGTTAATAATAAACTACTTAATATAACTAGACTAAGCATTGTTAATTTTTTCATTAATTTTCTCCTTTTTAATAACAGGGTCATATCCATATGTACCAAGAGGATTACATTTTAAAATTCTTTTAGTTGCCATATAACTTCCTTTTATACAACCATATTCATTAATCGCATCTATCGCATAATTAGAACATGTCGGTATATGATTACACATCTTATGAAAATCACCAGGTATACTTTGATATATTTTTATTAATCCTATTAAAACTTTTTTCATATTATCACATGATAATTATACTAAAAAAAGAATATATTGTAAATGTATTATACTTAATCTAGAAGTAATTTAAAAAATATGATAAAATATTTAAGTAATAAATTATTTATTATTTTATTAGAAAAGGTGAAATTATGAAACTGTTAGAGGAGTTAAATATTATCCCTAATGATCTAAAGCTTTATAAGATAGCTCTTACACATACTTCGTTTGCAAATGAAAACAAAGTTATAAGCTATGAAAGATTAGAATTTTTAGGAGATTCAGTACTTCAATTAATCATGAGTGAATATCTTTATCTTCATGATAAAAGTGAAGAAGGAGAAATGACTAAAAATAGAAGTATGTATGTTTGTGAAAATGCTTTATATGAATATTCTATTAAATTAAAGTTAAATGAATATTTATTTTTAGGACATGGAGAAATTGAAAATGGTGGTAAATATCGTAAAGCAATAGTTGCTGATATATTTGAATCTTTTATAGGAGCAATGTACTTAGATCAAGGATTTGAATTTGTAAAAAAATTTATACATTATCATATTATTCCAGTAATAGAAAATAATGAGATAGAATTTAATGATGATTATAAATCACTATTACAGGAGCAAGTTCAAACAGATAAAAGATCTTTACAGTATTTAATTATTGACGAAGATGGTCCAGCACATAATAAAACTTTTACAGTAGAAGTTAGAATAGATAATATAATTTATGGTCGAGGAATTGGACATAGTAAAAAATCAGCTGAACAATTAGCTGCAAAAGATGCTCTTTTAAAAAGTGTATCTGTTGATGAGAAAGAAGAGGATTATAATGGGTAGAGCTTATGAAGTAAGAAAAGCTAGTATACAAAAAACTGGAGCAGCAAAATCAAAATTATACTCAATGTATGCAAGAGAAATATATAAAGCTGCTAAAACAGGTGGAGTAGAAGTGGATAGTAATGATTCACTTAAAAGATTAGTTGAAAGAGCAAAAAGAGAACAAGTACCTAGTGATGTTATCAATAGAGCAATTGATAAAGTAAATAGTGGAGTAGATGAAAATTATACTAAAAACACATATGAATTATTTGGACCTAATGGATCTAATTTAATAGTTGAATGCTTAACTGATAATGTTAATAGAACTATAAGTAGTATTAGAACGGTAGTGAACAAGTGTCATATTAAAATTGGGGCTGTAGGAAGTGTTAGTTATTTATATGATAATTTATGTATAGTAGGTTTTAATGGACTAAGTAGTGATGATGCACTGGAACTTATGATTGAAAATGATGTTGATGTTGATGATATTGAAGATAATAATGGTAATACTGTAATATATGCTGAACCATCTAACTTACACGCTATAAAAAAAGCTGTTATAGCTAAATTAGGTAATATAGAATTTAATATAGATGAAATAGCAATGATACCAAAAGATAAAGTAGAATTAAATGGTGAAGATATGGAAACTATGAATAAAGTAGTAACTATGTTAGAAGATATTGAAGATGTACAACATGTATACCATAATGTAGAGATGAATTAATTTCATCTTTTTTCTTTACTTCTAAATAATATTAAATTATAATAAAAGTCTATTAGGAGTAATTATGGAAAATAAAATAAAGTTTGGTATAGAAATAGAATTCAAAAAAACTAATTTGAATAATATTACTACTTTTTTAAAAAATAATAATATAACTAATTTTTTTGTTACTAGAGAAAATAATGTTACAGAAAGAGGATTTACTGGATATGAAGGTGGAGAATTAATATATTAAATTATATGATAACTAATGATGCTTATATTAATGATGAGTGCGGATTACACTTTCATATTAATTTTGAAGATTACAATCTAAATAAACAAAATTTAAAATCATTAATAGCATTTTGGTATCAACATGAAGAAATAATTTATCAATATACTACTGCAGAACTAAATAGAGTTAGAGACTGTGCTATTAATCATGCTGATTCAATAAGACCAATTATTAACTATGTAATTGCAAATAAAAGCAATTTTGACATAAATGATTTTATTAGTTTAAATGATCAATCTTTAATTATAGGAAAAAGTTATGGATTAAACATATCTAATTTCCAAAATAAAATTAATGCAAATGTATATGAAATACCAACTATAGAGTTTAGATGTTCTAATGGAACTCTAAATTTTGAATTAATAAAAAAATATCAAGAATTTTTTATTAGAATATTAGATTATATTAAAAATAATCAAGTTGAAATAAAATACAGTAAAAAATATTGTGATTT
>CAYJJT010000114.1:0-3087 GCA_964370575.1 uncultured Muribaculaceae bacterium
ATAAATATGGAACACTTCCTTAAAGGGCAAGCTTTAATTTTTGATGATGTCCGCTACAAGGGCGGTTATTATACAGATAAGGAAGTCATACATCTTTTAACAAAATGTTATAAGCGTGAGTGGGATGACAGCGTTTTTATTGGCAACGGAATGACTGGCGCAAGTATATATAAACTTTCACCTAAGGTAACAATGTGGGAAATAGGGCGCAATGATGTCACTGCACATAATATGCTTGATGGTATTGATTGGGCAACTCCACGTGTACCTATTGGCAACGTATTGCTAGAAACTACCGATGAAATTTTAAACGAAACGATGCGCATTAATATATATAACGCTGAAGTTAGTGGAACTATATCTACCGCCAAAGGCACACTACAGTATAAAACTTATACACCACGTGGTAAAAGTGGCATTGCTATAAGTGTAACCGCACCAGAAAACTTTAATTATACCTTGTGTGTTCAGCCTTGCCATGGTATAAGTGACCGCATTTATTTTTCAGGCAAAAAGGTTGATAAAGCTTTATTGCCACCACTGCCAGCTGTAAAACAAATAGGAAACACAACTACAAGCACACAAGAGTTTGTTTGCACAAAAAATGGCAAAACCGAACTTGAAGGTGCACTAGTGCTTGCTTGGCAAGAGAAAAAACATCACACAGGTAGTGAGTTTTATATCGCCGTTTATAATGGTGCTGATAAAAATAACGAACTACAAAAAGCCATTTTGGAAACTGAAAATTACTTTAAACTTTCAGCTGAATGGCAGACCAAACATAAAAGCTGGTGGGATAACTATTACCACAAAAGTTTTTTAGAAATTAGTGATAAATTTTGGACTCAATTTTATTGGTTGCAAATGTATAAAATTGCCTGTGCAATGGATAAAGATGGCGTTGTTTTAGACTCACAAGGACCATTTATGACAACCACAACATGGCCTACAACTGTTTGGAATTTAAATGTTCAGCTCTCCTACTCGCCTATTTTTGTTTCAAATCATATTGAATTTATTAATTCTTTAATTTCTGTTTTCAAAAAAAATCGTGAGGTTTTAATAGCTAACGCAAAACCTATGGGCATTGATGACGGCATGTATTTAAGCCGTGCAACCTGCTCACACAATTTACACTGTTTATGGCCCGACACCTACGAACTCGGCAATATTCTTTGGGCGCTTTTTATTATAGACCGCAAAGAAAAATATTTTGGAGATGAAAATTTAGTACGTGAAGTTTTGCACCCTTACCTTAAAATGTCTATAAATGCATGCAAAACCTTATTTGAAACAGATGCAAACGGAACCATACATATAAAAGATACCAGCTCGCCAGAGTACCCTAGCGTTGATGGTGCAAACTGGCACCCTATTTATGATTGCACGTATACACTCTCACTTTTACACTGGGCAATTGCACGTATAGTTGAGCTTGATGAAAAATATGCTATAAACGACCCTTTAAAAGCTACTTGGTACGAAATAAAACAAAAACTCACACCTTGCCCTACTGACGAAAACGGCTATATGATAGGGCGTGATATTCCATTTGCAAAATCTCACAGGCATTACTCTCATCTAATGATGATTTTTCCGCTTGCTACAATTGATTTTGCAAATGAAAGCGATAGAGAGCTCGCCAAACGCTCTGTTAAGCATTGGCTCTCGCTTGAAAAACGTGTACAGGGTAACACATTTACTGGAGCCTCAAGCATGATGGCTTATTTAAAAGATGGTGATAGTGCATTTGAATATTTGAACGGATTAAAAAGCTTTTTATGCCCAAACACGATGTATAGTGAGTTTGCACCAGTAATAGAAACGCCGATTTCAGCATGTGAAAGCATACATAGCATGTTGTTACAAAGCCATGGCGGTGTTGTTGCACCATTGCCAGCTGTGCCTCGTGAGTGGCTAGATGTTAAATTTGAAAATTTACTGTGTGAGGGTGGCTTTGCCGTTAGTGCTGTACAAGAAAATGGAATTGTACAAGAAATAAAAATAAAAAGCCTATGTGGAAACAATCTTTTAATAGAGCTACCTAAACATGCACAAGGTGTTAAGTGTTCATTGCCTGCTACTAAAGTAGCTGATAACGAAAAACTTTTAAAAATTGAACTTAAAATTGGCCAAGAGGCAGTTTTTACATTATAACTTAAAACAAATGGAGGAATTACAATGAAACCGCAACAAAAAAAGAACGATATGTTTGCCAATATTGCTTCAATGACACAAGATTTTGGAGATAGAGGGCTTGTAAAACCACCTGTTTTACAAACACCTGACGTTGTTTTGCCTGTTCACTCCATTGGAGATTTACATACAAGATGTGCGCCAAAAATGAATACACAAACAGAACTTATGGCTGAAGTTGAGCGCCAAAAAGCCTATTACAAACCATTTATGCAAAAACTAGCACCAAAAATTGAACAAAAGCGTATTAAACAAGAACTAACGGAATTTTTGTGGAAACTAGAAGATGACAACGAGTGGCAAAATGTTACTGTGCCACATTATGATGGGCCCGTTGGCAAACACACAGCTTATTATAAGACCACTTTTAATGTTACTAAAGAAATGCTCGCACAAGAAAGTATATATATTTGTTTTAAAGGCGCTGATTACATTGCTAGTGTACTTGTTAACGGCAATTTTGTTGGTATGCACGAGGGTTTTTTTGCACCTTTTGATTTTGCTATGCACAAATATGTCAAAGAGGGCGCAAACGAGTTATTAATTAAGCTAGAAAACGATGTAGCTATGGTTAAACATGGCGATAAAATTTACGCTGCAACTGGCCCTGGTTTTGATGAACCTGAAATTGGTTGGCATCACTGCCCTGCTGGCATGGGTTTATACCAACAAGTATACATTGAAGCTCGCAGTGATGTTTACATTCAAAATTTGTTTGTACGTACCGAAGCTGATTTTGAAACAATGGAACTTTGGGCAGAGGTTTATAGCTTTGGTGCAGAGGAAAAAAGCGTTGCTTTTGATTTTTCAGTTTATGGGCAAAACTTTAGCGAAACAGTTTTTGAAAACGAACATTATATACCTAGCACAGACCGCAAAATAGGCGTTGGT
>CAYJJT010000115.1:0-3086 GCA_964370575.1 uncultured Muribaculaceae bacterium
GGAAACCTTTTAATGCAATGCATTACTAATAGCATAAAGTATAAAAAATATCAAAATCTTTTTTTTAGTGTTTATGAACGTGCAAATCATTCGTATCTCTAAAATATTTTTTTGTTGACATGTTAACAAAAAATTGCTATAAATGAAAAAAAGAACAAGTATTCTTTTTTTAGCTACTTTGTTTACTTGTTAACAAAAATACAATTTATAGAGGTGCACTATGCTTCACCAATATCAAAAATATTTCCCCACTTATTTTGCAACGATTTATAGGAACTATCAAAAATTTATAAATAGCGAATTAAAACAATATGATATAACATCAACAGAATTTCCTTATTTTGTCATGCTTCTGCAATATCCTAATGGAATTTTACAAGATGAAATTTGCAAGCAAACAACTACAAGCAAATCAATTGCAACGAGGGCTTTACAATCATTAGAAGAAAAAGGCTATATCTATAGAAAATTGAGCCAACACAGCCAAAGACATTATGAAGTATTTCTCTATCAAAAAGGAATAGAAATTTTGCCTATCATCCAAAAAACACTTGATAAATGGACTGATTGGCTTCTTAGCGATTTTGATAACGACACCTCTGCTCAAATGATTCTGCAACTAAGGCAAATAAAAGAAAAAGCCCTCAATATGGATCAAATTGATATAAAAAGATAGGATAACACTTTATAATTTAGCAAATTTATTGATATTTGCTTTGAAATAAAAAGAAAAGAGGATTAGGTATGGAAAAACAAATTTTTACTCCAACTTACATCATTAATTCACTTATTGGTGTAGCTATTATGGTTTTTGGTCGCTTTCTTTCGTTTCCATCAATTATGATTCCTGAAAATGAAAAATTAGTAAAACTTGGCTTTGAAAGTGTTGATGGAATGATTGCACTTGGCGTGAGCGAAGTTGGCATGACTGTTATCACTTTATTTTTGGGTCTTGTTTATCTTTGGACTTTTGTTGATGTTGTATGGCCATGCTTTTTAGGTGTTTTTATGCTTGGAATAAGCGATTATGCACCTATGAATCAAGTCTTGAATCAATTTTTAGGTAACCCTACTGTTGTATTTCTTGTTTCAGTTTTTCTTTTTATTTCAGCTTTTACAAAAGTACAAATCCCTGTTTATGTAGCAAGAGCAATGCTTGTAAATAAATATGTTCGTGGAAAGCCATGGACATTCACGACAATGCTTTTACTTACACCTTTCATTATTGCTTTATTTTGTACAACTTTAGGTGCAGCTTTTATTGTTTGGCCTATTTATAAGGTAATCTTTGAAGTGCTTGGCTACACAAAAGAAGATCGCTTTGTAAAGGTTTTAACTGTATTTAGCATTGCAATGATTTTATGCGCTTTTTCGACAGACATTTTCAAAGCAGGTGGCTTCCTTTTACTTAATGGTATTACCTCTAACCTTGCAGCAAACCCAGCTCTTGAAATGCAAACTATTGAATATGCAGTATATTTTGGATTTTCATTTATTGTATCTTTAGTGATTCTTGCAGTATTTATTCTTCTTATGCGCTTTATTCTAAAAGTTGATGTTTCTAAGCTAAGAGAGTTTGATGTTGAAATCCTTAATGCAAATCCACTTCCACCATTAAATGCACAACAATATTTTATTATTGCTACATTTGTTGCTTATATGTTATGGCTTCTTCTTCCTTCATTATTGCCTGTTGACATGGCATTAACCACATTTTTGAAAGTAAATACTAATGGAGCTATGTATATTCTTTTAGCGATTTCTGGTTTTGTGCACTTCAACAATAAACCAGCTGGCAATTATGTAGGAAATGTGCTGTTCAATTGGAATAGTTTTTATCTTGTGGCAACTTCACTTCTTTATGGAACTGCTGTTGCTAGCCCTGCAACCAGAATTTCACTTTATTTAGAATATAATCTTACAGCACTTTTTGCGGGGGTAAGCTATATTACTTTGATTCTTGGCGTTATTGCTATTGGGCTTATCCTTACAAATATATTCAATTCCGTTGTTACTGGTTTGATTATGGGCCCAATCTTAGTTTCACTTTGTAATGGCTTAGGTTATGAGCCTGCGCCTCTTATTGTATGTTTCTTTTATTCAGTTTTATTTGCAATTCTTACCCCTGCTGGTTCGCCTTTTGCTGCAATGCTTTTTGCAAATGAAAATGTTACTCCAAAAGAAGTTATGTCTTATGGCTTGCTTGCAACTGTAATTGTAATGCTTGTTACAATGACTTTTGGTATTCCATTCGCTTCTTTTATTTATAGCTAGTAATAGTTTTTTATTGCAAAACTTATAGCTTTATTAGATAATACAGTTATAAAAATAGAAAAGGAACTACAATGACAATTCATGAAAATTCTTTACTGAAAAAAGAAAACATCAAGATTCTTATCTATGAAATTCTCAAAGAATTAAAGGAAAATTTCCCTTGGCTAGTATTTGAAATTGCCCAAGCACTTCAAGATCGCCTTGGAAAAGAAAATGCATTTGTAAAAAGCACCTTATCTAAAATTCTTGATGCTGCAAGCCTAAAAGAACTTGACGATTATATTGCTGATTGTCCTGATAATTCACTGAGCTTAGCAGATATTGAAACAAAACTTTTCAGCAACACAAACTATCCTCATTTAGCAGAGCTTTTCAATCAGGTTAATGATGGATTACATGCCTCTATTACTGAATCTTGCTTACCTTGGGATTTAGAAATTTCAAAAACTGCTGAAGATTCTCTTGGCAGTGCAAAAACGAAAAGTATTAGAAACATCAAAATGAAATTAGAAGAAATAAGAATTCTTGAACCTTATATTTCAAAAAATAAAGCTGATTTCATAAATGAAGATATTGCACTAAAAATTATTATTGAATATTTGACCCCTGAAAAATAGTTTGTAAAGATTTAAAAGCAAAAAGCCACGTATTTTAGTTACGTGGCTTTTATTTTTTGTCATACTCGTATTTAGATTAACAAAACAATTATATGAAATCTTTTAATCAACTTTTCTCTTCATGCAAGAGTTGAGAAATTCATCATCTGCATATTCTATAAAATCTTGAATTTCATTTATCATAAGTTTTCTATA
>CAYJJT010000116.1:0-3015 GCA_964370575.1 uncultured Muribaculaceae bacterium
CTAGTGCAACAACTTTTTTACCGCCCTGTACTTTTTTGACACGCTAACACCTTGCCGCTTAGGCAAGGTGTTTTGTTTGTTCTATGCCATTAGTATTCGAAGCTGCCGGCACAGTCGACTTCAAAAAATACTCATCCATACACACGGTATCCCTTGCGCTTTTTATTTTATCTGACATAAATTTTGCTCTTGTTTTTGCAAAGCCTTTGTTTATCAACAGCTCCTATTCTTTGCCTCACTTTAAAAAAATGTATCGTACAGCCCTTTTCAAAAGCTGTTTCGGTTCAAAAATTACAGTATAATCGGCAAAACTTACAAATAGATGGATGTTTCGCTCTTGCATACAATACAATAATAAAGATTGAAAAAAAGCTGCAGCACATACAGGAAATTTCACGGCCGAAAATGAACCTAGCTGGAATACCGTTGAAATGGCAGATGCGATGCCACCTTTTCCAGCGCAAACCTAGCAGAACCATGACCTAAAAAATCAATTGAAATAGGAGCGATTTATAATGAAAAAACTAAGTATCCTTCTCGCATTTTGTCTTATGTTTATGCTGTGTGCAACGGCATGTGCTCAAGCGCAAGAAACAACCCCTGCCCCACAAAGTGGGAAACCTCACTCCGAAAAAATAAGCGAAGTGAGTGTGGCACCTTCCGAGGCAGTTCCGTCTTCGCAAGCTCCGGCTTCTGTGGCAGAAGTTCCCCTGACAGCAAACCAACAACTTGTTGTGGGCATGCTCCAGTCCGCCACCTCAATAGAATTTCAAGGCATTAGCCTGCCTGTAACACAGGAATTTGTAGATGGTTTTCTGCAAGTTGCACAGCTAAACACTTGGCAGGAGGCTTCTGAAGAAGAAATCATTGAAGCATTGAACGGTGCAATGGAAATCATTGCAACCTTTACAGTGCAAAACCCACAATCGCCCAGTTGGGATACCATGCACTTAGGGCCCCTTGTTGGGCCATTTGTATGGCTTACGGTTGATGGCAATCGGATTAACTTTCGAATTCCAGATGAACCCCTCGGCGCCATTGAAGATTATTTGATTGCACAATTAAACTTGAGTGTTTCTGCCGGCAATGAAGCATTGCAAGCAGACCTTGGCACTATGGAAGCTTTGGTTCTCAATCCTGAGACTGTCTCTGCTTACAGAATCGGTGCAGCTGAAAGCATTGCATTGAGCATTGAGCAGCGGCAAGAATTACAATCTCTTTTAGATACAACAAATTGGAGCTATTACAAAAATAGTACTGTCGATTATACCACGATACCCCATGATATGGCACTTACAGGAACTTATGATGTGAATACAGATATTTATATCGATTTAGGCTTGCAGCAAGTAGAAGGAGATTTTATTATTGGCGTCTATCGATTTGCACCTATAGCTACCAGAATTTGCCGTTTCTCAGTTTCAGAAGAACAATATCAAAGCCTACTTGCCTTCCAAAACTCAGTGATAGGAACTGCTTAATTTGTTTCTGTCATTTTGATAAACACTTCTCGATTTTCCCAATTGGTTTTTCTATCTAGCCAGGTGCCTCATCTGTGGTATTGTTGTTTTTGTTAGCTCCATTCGGCAATATGCCAATACGAACCACGCAACAAGCTGATTGGCCGGATTGTTATTTCCGAAAAACACAAAATTTTGACGAGAGCCAAAAAACGCAAATGGATATTTATTACAAATTCATCGGGGCCATTGCACTCCATAGCCTTTGTCGAATGAAAGAGAAAAAGTTTGAACGTAGCGTGAGTTAAGCGTGAAGTAGCTGGCAAAGAATGACGTGAATATTTAAAAGAGGGCAACACCATGGGCTATTTTGTAGGCCATGGTGTTGCCCTCTTTTTTATTGTTACTATCACTGAAAGAAACTGCAAGAAATGGCCCCCCTTATCTATCGCCACGGCCCTTTCTCGGTAAATAAGATCTCTACCATGCTTTGGGAATGCCTTCCCCGCTTGCCAAGGCATTCTCTTGTGGACCTCTATATTTCAATGTCAAAACGTGCTCATCGTCCTACACATAAACATCAAGACATCTGCCTTTTACATCCATTTTCAAGTCAACTATTTTTTGTTTCTTTCATTTATAACACCACGCCGGAAAAGCTCTTATAAAACAGAAATACTAACGCATCACACCGTTTATCACCGCGCCATAGTGGCCGTTTTTCTTCTTGTTTTTTCTCACGTCCCAGTCTCATAAAAACTGGCACAATTTGTTCCCGTAGCTCTAAAGCCCGCCCCGAACATCGGCAAAAAGCAACATGAAATCATTAAAAAATCGTTTTTTTAGGTCTACTTTCTAGGGGGGTAACTTTTACCATCCGTAAAGTAGACCTTAAAACTGTCAAAAAAGCGATATTTTAGGGCAAAATCAGAGTGATATTTTCTTTTAAATTGCCTCTTAAATTGCCTAAGGTTTCTCTATATTACACAGTGTTCCTTTTGTATTTTATCTATCATGAAAAGTCAACCCCATCTTGTTTCAACTTGCGTCAACACGACCTCGATAATGGGCGTATTTTACAACCGTGCCACAGCACAAAAGCGCACTAAATGGAGGGTGCTTTCGCCTTTTTTTAAAGAAAAAACCACTTTTATTGCTTCTTTCATTTTATTTTTAAAGGCGCCCTTATGTCATCAAACCGCGGCCTACGGTATGAAGCTTAAACGCTTAAAACCCCTCCCAATAGGGGCAAATCAGTGGCTGCACAGCTTTTACGAACGTAATTACGAACGTAAAATTTTAAAACCTTTGATTTTGTTCGTTATTTCGTCGAAAATAGGCCTCTTCTTTACGAACGTAATTACGAACGTAAGCCCTCAAAAAGGCCTGTTTTTGGGTGTTTTTTGGGGAAAAAAGTGGAAAAAACGGAAAAAACACCCACTTACGAACGTAACTACGAACGTAACTACGAACGTAAAATTATAAAACTCTTGATTTTAGTCGTTATTTCGTCGAAAATAGGCCTCTTCTTTACGAACGTAATTACGAACGTAAG
>CAYJJT010000117.1:0-1195 GCA_964370575.1 uncultured Muribaculaceae bacterium
AAGTTAAAACTAAGCACTTAAACTTTATTTACAACTTAAAACGACAACTGTATGGGCATATAAAAATCAATCTCTAAAATATCATTTGTTAAAAGTGCTTCAGGATTTTTATACTCTGCATATGCTGGGAAGTTTCTTATTTCATATTTTGAAGTAGGCAACCATTTTATATATGCAAGATATATTAGATGATACAACTCTTCATGTCTACATGTAAAATTAAATTTTGCAAATTTTCCTTTATTTATAAGACATTTTCCAACTTTTCCACTTCTATAAACATCTTGTTTTGTCTCAATACAAGCAACATATCTAGTAGTTTCATCAAATTCAAAAGATGGAAGTTTATGAAAAAGTCCTAAATATCTATGATAAGTATTTAGTATTCCTTTGTCTTTACTCCATTGTATTAAATAACTCCATATTTTTTGAACATCTTTTTATAACCATATTCTATTACATACATAATAGGCTTTTCATCATTATCAACAATTTCTGGCTCATTTATAGATATATTCATATCAACATTTTGACTAATGATACTATTTTTTTCATATCCATTTTTTCTCCATTTACTAGGAGTAAGACCAAATTTTTTCTTAAAAGCAGTTCTAAATCCCATTGCTGTTGCAAACCCACTATCTTGTGCAATTGTTTCAACTGTTTGGTGTTGATTGTATAGTAGTAAATTAGAGGCTTTTTCTAATCTTGCATTTCTTAAATAGTCATTTACATTTTCGCCTGTTATTTCTTTAAAAATTCTATGAAAATGAAATATTGAATACCCACTTACATTTGCCAAATCTTGAGCAGTTATATTTTCTTTAAAGTGGTAATGTATATATGCTAAAGCAAGGTTTATTTGCTCATAATGAGCTTTATTTGTAATATTTTTTTTAGCCAAAACAAATCCTTTTATAGTTGTACTATTTTACAAAAAAATAGCTACATTTAACTAAAAATAGCACAAATGGTTTCTTTTTTTAGCAAGAAACTATCTTTTTTTTTTACTACAAAAAGATTTATAATTCTATTACTTACAAAAATTACAGTAATGGTTGTAAATGTAAATATAAATAATTTAATACAAAGGAAATCAGATGGAAAATAAATTTTTAGAAGCAATGAACTTTAGACATGCTACAAAAGAGTTTGATGCAAGTAAAAAAATTAGTGATGAGGATTTTAACACAAT
>CAYJJT010000117.1:1205-2623 GCA_964370575.1 uncultured Muribaculaceae bacterium
CGTTCAAAATATGCAATTAAGAGAAAAGTTAAAAGAGTTTACATGGGGAGCTCAAGGTACACTTTTAACTGCTAGTCATTTTGTACTTATTCTTGCTAGAAAATCTAAAAGTATGAAATATGATAGTGATTATATTAAACATATGATGAAAGAGGTTAAAGAGTTTCCAGAAGATGTTCAAAAATTATATAGTGAGTTTTATGAGAAATTCCAAAAAGTAGATTTTGATTTATTACAAAGTGACAGAGCTTTATTTGATTGGGCTTGTAAACAAACTTATATTGCGTTAGCAAATATGATGACAGGTGCTGCTTATATGGGAATTGACTCATGTCCAACTGAAGGGTTTGATACTATTAAAGCAAATCAATTTTTAAAAGATGAACTTAAAATAGACACACAAGAGTTTGCTATTTCTGTTATGGTTCCTTTTGGATATAGAAAAGATGAGCCAAAAAGAGATAAAGTAAGACAGAGTGTTCAAACAGTAACAGAATTTTTTAATTAATGAGGAAATTATGAAAAAAACAATTCTAATAACAGGCTCAACAGATGGTATTGGGTTTGAAACAGCAAAAATATTGGCAAATGAAGGTCATATAGTTTTAGTTCATGGAAGAGATGAATTAAAAGTAGAAAACAAAGTTAAAGAACTACAACTTTTATCAAATAACAAAGAAATTGAGGGCTTTGTAGCAGATTTATCAAGTTTGCAAGAAACACAAAATTTAGCAACTAAAATTAAACAAAAATATACTCAACTTGATGTATTAATAAATAATGCAGGAATATATAAAACAAACAAGGTTGTTACAAAAGATGAATTAGATATAAGATTTGTTGTAAATACAATCGCACCTTATCTTTTGACAAAAGAGTTGTTAGCTATATTAAGTAGCAATTCAAGAGTTGTAAACTTATCTTCTGCTGCTCAAGCTCCTGTTGATTTAAGTGCTATGCAAAAGTTAAAACCTATGTCAGACTCTGAAGCTTACGCTCAAAGTAAGTTGGCTCTTACAATGTGGACATCTGTTTTAGCAGAAGAGTTAAAAAATAAAAATATTGTAGTTGTATCAGTAAATCCAAAATCTTTTTTAGGAAGTAAAATGGTAAAAGATGCTTATGGAGTAGCTGGATTTGATTTAAGTATAGGAGCAGAAATTTTATATAA
Source organism: uncultured Muribaculaceae bacterium (assembly GCA_964370575.1). Taxonomy (GTDB): domain Bacteria; phylum Bacillota_I; class Bacilli_A; order RF39; family UBA660; genus MGBC107952. The sequence continues at coordinate 2,377 of CAYJJT010000117.1, forward strand.
AGCATCATTTAGCAATGAGTTTGCAAATGCAAGTGGAAAATATTTTGACAATGATATTGGCTCATTTACTCAACCACACCCTTTTGCCCAAAATAAGCAAAGATGTGATGAAGTGGTTCAAACAATTAAAAATATTTTATCCAGAATATTAAAAAACAATTAAAGGAATTAAAAAAATATGAGATATGAAGGTACAGTTTATAGACCTTGGCCAGAAGCTAATAGTATATTACTACAAGTAACCATA
>CAYJJT010000117.1:2697-3003 GCA_964370575.1 uncultured Muribaculaceae bacterium
TTTAGTGAAAAGAAATTTAGAAAAAGAGCATTAGAAGATGTTTTTAAAGATATAGAAAAATTAAAACAAATTTATCCAAATGCTCAATCAATATTTTTAACTGACGGAAATGTTATGACACTAGGAACAAACTATCTTTTAAAAACTATAAAAAAGATTAAAGAAGAATTTCCAGATATTCAAAATATTGCACTATATAGTGAGTTAAATGATTTTAAAAGAAAAAGTGTTGAAGAGTTAAAAGCTTTAAAAGAAGCTGGTTTAACTATGGCTTATTGTGGTTTAGAATCAGGAGATAGTAAGATT
>CAYJJT010000118.1:0-2974 GCA_964370575.1 uncultured Muribaculaceae bacterium
GCACTCACGCTTATATTGTATCAACACCGGTTTATTTGGCACATTTAGTAACACATGTTCCGCCTTTTGAATGGCCAAAGGCAATTTTGATTTAATATTTTTTTTCAAAATAAAGTATTCATGCTTTGTTTCGTATACTTCTGGGGCAAAATTGATAAAGCCAGTTATATAAATAATAGCACTTTGCAGTGTAGAATTATTTATTTCTTTAGCAAGGTGAATGCCATTATCTGTGCCCAGTTGAATATCCAATAAAAAAAGATGTGGCCCTTCAGCATCCGTGTTTATATAGCGCTGCACATCCTCTGTGTTTGAAAAACAAAGAATTTCCTCCTGTTTGCGCTTACAAATTTGTGCCACTTCTTTTTGTAAATCAGCCAAATGTAGTATATTGTCCTCACAAATGACCACAGTATACATATACGAAGGCCCCTCCTCAGAACATGTGGTTATTTAATAAAAAAGAATGCATCTAAATGCAAAATCCAATTAAATGACTATCATTTTAATTATATACGTTTTTCTATAACAAAACCATATTTAAGACAAAGAAAACAATTTTTTTAAAAAATCGGACTAGAAATGACATTTATCACGACAATTATTACAACAAATAGCCATGACCATAACGCAAATGTATTTTGGGACATGCATAAACACTGTATAAAATAACACTATAAAATAAGTGCTATAGGGGATAAAAAGAGCCCCCCTTGTTTCGCTAAATGAATCTTTAGCGAAATAGGAGGGCTTAAAACAAGTTTTAGTTATCATACTTATTTTATGTAATCAATAAGTTAGTGCTTTTCATTTATGGTGCTTTGTAAAAAGCCCACTTTTCCGCACTTGTATCAACATTTATTTTTTGCGATAAATTATCAATACACCCTGACTGTTCACTGACTAAAAATATACCATTTTGTTTTAGTAACAGCAATAATTCTTTAATAAGTTTATTCTTTTCAATGTCAAAACCAAAGGAGCCTTCTAGAATGATATAATCATAACGGCTTTTTGAAAAAGCCTTATACAGTTCATTTTCTGAAAAAATAAGCGAAACAGTATCACTTACCCCTTGCAAATCTTGTTCATACACTTTATCATCGGTAATATTGTAAATATGACAACAGCGGTTGCCTGTCGTTTCCCAAATTTTCTCTTTAATCTTAAGCGGGGTGCTTCCCATTCCGCAATTTATGCCCAGCACATTTACTTCTCCATCATTACAACAGTCTAAAGTCAAAAACAGCTCATGATTGTAACAAAATCCAAGACCCCATGGGTCTATTCCATATTTTTTCTTAAAACGGTCCCTTCCTTCCATATAAGAATCTGTTTTGGTCTTCTCATCTAAATCTTTCAGTTCTTGTTTAATGGTTACGCTACCATAATGGTAACAATAAGCGTCTTTTTGCCAAATCATTTTTTTGTTAGCTCTGCGTAAAAACAACGATATTTTATCATCGGGAAATGCGTTTTTCTCTATGATCGGGTTTGTAAATATATTTTTACAAATATTGCAATCTGATAAGAAAAAATCTTTACTTCTTTTTATATCTAATGGGTTACATAGCCTGGCTCTTTGCTCCCATCGTCGTGGGTTTAGCACATTGTTTTTTTCTGCCAATACAAACATTTCTTTGTCATTTTCAAATGTTCCAATATCAATAGATTGATAATTACAAATATTAGCTGTGGCCGGAACCACCCAACTAATATTTTCATCACTTGAAATGCACTGAAACATGTTTGCAATTGAATTTTTTGTAATAAGTACATCATTGCTAATCGTCATTTGATACCTACCCTCATACACCCGATATGTCGCAAATGGCGATGCATAATTATGTGCCACATCCAATTGTTTTGTGGGCACAATGGTATTAAAGTAGGTTTTTGTGTCATCAGAAGAACCATTGTTTAATAAAATTAGCTCATAGTTCATATTTTCGGGTACATTTCTAAGCAAACTTTCCACACACTTTGTTGTGTACTCTAATTTATTATACCCCACCACTAAAATTGAAACATCATATTTATATTCATCCTTCGCCGCTGATTCTTCAATGTAAGGGTTTAGAATGTACGCCCCTGTTTTTCTATTGTAAAAATCGTCCATTGCAGCTGCATCTGGATAAATAAACCCGTAAAAATAATAAAACAGGTGTAAATCTTCTAAAAAAGGAATGAGTTCAAATTGTATTTTATGGACACATAACGGCGAGCGCGCGCGGATGTATTTTGCCAAACGCATGCTACAAACTTTTACATTGTCTAGCATTAAATCCAATGCATAATTTATTTCTTTAGAACCAACCCATTTTTCAATATGCGGTTTTATGGTATCTAAAGAATATAGTAGATCATAATTTAACATGCAAAGCTTGTCATACTTACCCTCGGCCGCAACGGCCACCATTTCAAAACCAGCCTCCAACGCTGTAACCACTATATCATAAATTTGACTGCAAAACGCATTATCTTTAACCATATAACAATGTCCTTTTTTTAAATTACAATCCCTACTATACCATGGGGCATAAACAGTGTTGTCAGTATACATATTATAGTTACACAAATAAAAAGTATATTCCAGTGCCAATTGTTATTTTTCTCATTATAGTATACAATTTTTTTCTTAATAGGGCAAACAAAATAGAATGCGCCCTCTTATATGAAAGTAAGGCCTACACCCACCATTACACTTGCCCATTCGTTTACCTTAAATGTTATCACAGTTGCACCCTCCTCAATCTGGGCAAAACACTTTGTGGAAATAGCTGTACAAAGGTATTTAAGCCTCACGGCTTCAATTTCCGGAAGTGATGTCGATATGACTGCTAGGCAAACACAGGCATCTTCAATTGCCAGTTTTTGTAAAGCTATTTGCTGTCCCTGTTTGATGCAAAATACTTTTTCCCTTTTACGTAAACGCCACCACCATCACAATATAAAACGCCACCATCACCATCAC
>CAYJJT010000119.1:0-2972 GCA_964370575.1 uncultured Muribaculaceae bacterium
GCTTCTCCCATTTCGCGCAAAACGACATTGTCATTGCAAAGATTACCCCCTGCTTTCAAAATAGGAAATCAGTCATCATTGGCGATATTCCCAACGGCATAGGCGCTGGGACGACCGAGTTGCACGTTGTCCGCCCATTCTTGCCTGATGTATTCAACGAGTATTTGCTATGGTTGTTCAAATCGCCGTATTTCATCGACTCAGGGACAAAACTATTCACAGGCACAGCAGGTCAACAGCGCATCAGTAAAAACTTTGTGAAAGATTTGCTGATTCCTATTCCTTCTCGAATTGAGGTAATCAGTATAATATACAATATTCAGTTAGTATTAAGTAAATACGAGTATGTCAAAGGGTAATAGAAAGGGCGTTTCAATTAATCAAAAACAGCTTCATTTGATTGAAGTTAATTCCTTGTGTCCCCTTTGTGGAGATACATTAATGAAGGAAAGAAACAAATCTATAGTAAAGAATTACGAGATAGCTCACATTTATCCTTCCAATCCGACAGAATCTGATCTTAGGATATTGCAAGGGATCGAAGTGGATGAACAGGCGCGCGAAGATTTCGATAACAAAATTGCTTTATGTTTAATATGCCATAAGGACTATGATCAGAATAAAACATTAGAAAAATATAATGAATTAGTTTTAATTAAAAAAGAAAGAAAATCACTATTAGATATTAAACAAGAACTTGCTGCAGAGAATGTAGAAGATTCAATTCGTAGTTTGCTGAAAAAAATATCATGTATTACGGATGAATTAGATTGTGCATTTGATGCTAACTACAACGCACATGTTATAAATGATAAAATCGAACCTGAGTATTTTCTCCTTCGGCGAAAAATTAGGAATGATGTAGCTGAATATTATACCTTTATTCAAGAAGAGTTTAAGAATAATGAACAGGTTGCTAATGTGGCTTCATTTGATAAGGTGCGTTCTCGAATAAATATGGCGTATATTTCGGCGCGAGATAAAATTGATTCGAAAGATGAAATGTTTAATGCTCTTGTAGATTGGCTTCAAAGTAAAACTAATTCTAATAGAACAGCTTGCGAGATATTGATTTCGTTTTTTGTTCAAAGTTGCGAAGTGTATGATTATATTACCAAATAAACTCTATAATTTTAATGATAGTGTGTTGAGTAAACTTACAAAGGTTCTCAAGACATTAGACGAAAATGAGCTTTCAACGATAGAGTTGTACAGATCATTAATAAAAGATTTTTCTGATATAGAAGAATTTATTAATACGTTGACTTGCCTTTATGCATTAAATAGAATATACGTAAAAAATGGAATAATAAAAATTCGTTAATATGTTACAAGAAATAGAATGTAGTGCGTTTCGCCAAAAGAAGGTAACTTTTCACTCAGGGCTGAACGTCGTTTTAGGGGATGATAATGGTTCAAATTCAATTGGTAAATCAACATTTTTGATGATTTTAGATTTTGTTTTTGGTGGCGATACATACACTCGTCAGGCTGATATTAAACGCCATGTTGAAGATCATGTAATTAATTTTTCCTTTGTGTTTCAATCAGAGAAATTTTATTTCAGTAGGAGTATTGATTCAGATTATATCTCTTGCTGTGATGATTGCTATAATGTGAAAAAGCAAATCTCCAAGGCGGAATATAATTTGTTTCTATATCAAAAATATCAAATTAATTTTAAAAAAGCTGTGACGTTTAGAAGTGCAGTGGGCCGTTATTTGCGAGTTCATGGAAAAGCTAATATATTAGAAAAAATGCCTTTACACAGTACATCTCATCAAAAAGGAGACTCAGCCTTGCTCGATCTATCGAAACTTTTTGATAGATATTATGAAATAGAAGAATTAGATCTTCAAAGACAAGAAAAACAAGATAGGCTTAAAGCTTTCAATAATGCGCGAAAATTTGATCTTATCCCTACCATTACGTTCGAAGATTACAATAAAAATATTCAAACTCTCCTTGATACAGAGAATGATATGGAAAATATACGCAGTCAGCTTTCTACAGGTATTGTGGATCTATCCGCTGAGCAAGTGGAGCAGTTGATAGGAATTAGAGGATCTCTTAACGATTTAACGCGTCAGAAAGCACATATTAAGAGTAAGTTAGCAAAACTAGATATTGATAAAAATAAATCAGGTGTAAATTTGGAGCCTCAGATAGTGGAACTTAAATCTTTTTTTCAGGAGCTTGATTTGCAAAAGATAGAGAATATTGAAAGATTCCACAATAAAATTACTAAGATTCTGTCACAAGAAATAGAAGTTCAGAGAGAAGAATTGTTAACCAAATTGGAAATTTTAAATGGTGATATTAAAAATCACAACGACAATATTGATATTATTATGGAGTCAGACAGTGCATCGAAGCTTGCTCTTTCTCGATTGGTTGAATTACAGAAGCGTTCTGATACTTTAGGAATAATTAATAATACTTATGAAGCGGCGGTGCGCTACAAATGTGCTTCTAGAAATGCTAAGTCTGTTTATGATCAGAAAAAATCAACTTTATTCAATGAGTTGCTTGATAATATTAACATAGAATTGAATGCAATAAATGATTTTATAAGCGGTGGCAGAAAAAATGCACCTGAAATCCGGCTCAAAAATTCTGGATATGAGTTCCTTACACCGGACGACGAAGGTACAGGAACACAATATAAGAGCTTGATCGAATTTGATTTAAGCATTCTAAGACTTACACCACTTCCTCTTCTTATACATGATTCTTTGCTGTTTAAAAATATCTCTGATGATGTAATTAATAAAATATTGGAGTTATATATTGATGAAAAGGATAAGCAAATATTTATAGCTTTTGATAGACAAGATAGTTATAAAGATTCTGCCACGCAAGATATATTAAATCGTCATGCAGTTTTAAAGCTTTCAGCTGGTAAGGAGCTGTTTGGTTTTTCTTGGAATAATAAATAAAATTAAATATTATTATTGTTGTTGATTTAGCTG
>CAYJJT010000120.1:0-2940 GCA_964370575.1 uncultured Muribaculaceae bacterium
TTCCAGAAAATTTAGAAAAAGAAGAATATATAAGTGATATATACAAGGTTCAATTAGATTAAAATAAAAATAATCTAAAACTTATCTAATATCTAAATAAGTTTGATGTTGAAAATTAGAAGAACAAAGGTTCTTCTAATTTTCTAAAAATAAATAAAGAAAGTAGTGAGGAAATGGGAAAAGATTTTAAAAATAATTTAGATGAAAATAATAATTCAAAAGATTTATTAATAAAGTTGTATAAAGAAATTTCAGGAGAAAATGAGATTAAAGAAGAGGGAGATAATGAAACTATGTTTAAGAAATTATTTGAATGGTTATTATCAAAGTTTAGAAAACAAGAAGAAAAGTTAAGAGATAAAAAAGAAAAGATTATAAACCTAGAAACTGAAATTAGAGAAGAAAAAAGAGAAAACAAAGAACTAGAAGAAAAATTAGAAGTGAAAAAAGAGAAATATAACTCTCTAAAAGAAATTAATCAAGCTAAAGAAAATAAAATTTTAGAGCAGATAATAGAGATTAAAGAAAAGAAAGATGAAATTATAAATAAAAATGAAGAGATAAGAAAAATCTCAAATGAACTAACAAGCTCTAATAATGAAAAAAATAGATTGAATGAATACTTAGTAAAAGAAAAATCAGAAAAAGAAAGACTAACACTAGAAAAAAATAAATTAGAATCGAAAATAAAATCTCATGAGGAGATGCTAGCTAAATATAATAGCCTAAGTACAGAGCATAAATCATATATAGATAGATATATTGTATCAACAGATATGGATACTTTCAAAATATCAGGTGGAAAAGAAGCTTCAGTTGAAAACTTGTGGGAATATATAAAAAATGAAATTATAAATGAAAACAAAAATGAAATAAATAAATTAATAGAGATATTTAATTATTTCTTTGATCTAGCTAAAAAAATAAATCCGAAACTAGATTATCAAAAATTAAATATAGGGGATAAATTTATAACTGACAAACACATACGTCTAACAAGTGGAAAATCAAGTGGAAATATAGAAGAGATACTTCTTTTAGGTTATGAAAAAAATGGAAAAATAGTAAAAAAATCAATAGTAAAATTATAGGAGAGCGAAATGAATCAAAAAGCAGTAAATGAGTTTTATTTTGGAAAAGAAGAAGCAGTTAAGTTTTTAAATGATGGTTTTCGTAGAAAACTAGCAAAGGTACACGAAGAAATAGAGAGATTACATAAAAATAGATGGATACACTTGGGAAATAAAAAAGCCTTCTTTGATGTGGAAACAGCCTTAGTGTTTCCAAACTTTGATGAATTTGATTATAAAAATATAGTAGTTAGAAATGAAACTATAGAGAGTATGAGAAAATATTTAAGGGATCTATATAATCAGGAATTAGAGTGGGAAATAGCAACGAAAGAAGAAAGAGAAAGAACAATGTATATAGGAAATAATTTATTTCATCTAGAAAGTAACTATATCAAATATAAAAATGGAAAAAGAGAATGGTTAGGAGTATTAAATTCTAATAGACTTGAATATTGCAATATAAATAGTAACACATTACATTCTGATGGCGGTAGTGTTCCACCTCTAGGTGTTGCAAGACTAAATGGAGTTAACAGTAGCAAGGTAGGAGTTTGGAAAACATTAGAACTTTTACTAAAAAATAAATTGATTCCAAAAGACACAGAAGAAAAACAAATGTTTAAAGATTTAATAAATAATAATGTTGCAGATTATTTAATTTTTAGTGAAGACGAAGCCCCAACTATTAAAGAAGACTTAGTCTTAGAAAATATTGAAAAGTTTACCTTTGACCCTCAAATGATGGTGGATAGACTAAAAGCAGAAGATACAGTAAGAGCAGATATAGAAAATTACTCAGATAACTTACTTTATGATATAGCTGAAGGGCATTGGAGTTTATTCAAGCAAGAAACAGAAAATATGGTAAAAGTCCCTCTTTCAAAGCCTTTATATGCTAAAGATCCTGCTGAAAGTGTTATAGACGGAATAGTTGGAATAGATTTTGGTACTAAGAATACTGTTGTTGTTTACCAAAAAGATAAGCTTCATTCACTTCCTATGAGAGTTGGAACAGGGGAATTATCATCTGAAATAAATAAAAATGATTATGAGAACCCAACTATAATGGAATTTATAAACTTAAAAAACTTCATAGAAGCATATAATAAAAGAGAAGGAAGACCATTTACAAAGTGGGATGATGTAACTGTTTCTCATAGTGCATCAAATTCATTAAGGGACTCTTCAAATAGTTCTACTTATAATTCATACTTAAGTGAACTTAAGCAATGGGCAGGAACACCAAATAAAAGATTAGAAATAGTAGACCAAGACAATAATCATTTTGAAATACCTGAGTATAAAAATTTAAGAGAAAATTCTTTAGATCCAATTGAACTTTATGCATATTACCTAGGGCTATATATTAATAATATGCATAACGGAATATATTTAAGCTATACTTTATCTTTTCCTGTAACTTATGAAATGGAAATAAGAAATAGAATAATAAAAAGTTTTGAGAAGGGATTAAAAAAATCTTTACCAACAACTTTACTAAATAATGAAGATACAATGAAAAAGTTTAAGGTAGTGGCAGGAGCATCAGAACCAGCAGCTTATGCAATAACAGCTTTACAATCATATAAGTTTGAACCAGAAAATGATGAAAAAATATATTATGGTGTATTTGATTTTGGTGGAGGAACAACAGACTTTGATTTTGGAGTATGGAGAGCAGCTAGCGAAGATAATAAAAAAGAAAGAAGATATGATTATGTAATAGAGCACTTTGGAGCAGGTGGAGATAGATATTTAGGTGGAGAGAATCTTTTAGAATTATTAGCCTTTGAAGTATTTAAAGAAAATTTAGACGTAATGAGAGAAAATGGAATGTCATTTATTTTACCTCCAGAGCAAAAGGAAT
>CAYJJT010000121.1:0-1649 GCA_964370575.1 uncultured Muribaculaceae bacterium
CTTGTAAGAATCTATCTCTGTCTGCGCCTTCAACCATAGTAACAGATACGGTTGCAAAGCCAGTACCACGTATTACTGAGGTTATTTCGTCAACATTTTCTACATCTCTGATATTTGCTTCAACTACTTGCACCATGCTTTTTTCAAGCTCTTCAGGGCTAGCACCAGAAAGGGAAAGACTTATACTTACGGTGTCCGTTTCAGAAGGGGGCATAATTTCTTGGCGCATACTTTGCGCAAAAATAAGCCCACCAATTAGCATAGCACACATAAGCAAGTTGGCTGCAACGCTGTTTTCAACCATCCAAGCTATAGGACCATGCCAAATTCTACGTGAGGAGATTTTTCTTTCTTTAGTGTTGTTCATAATTACATTTCACTTTTTGGCATGCGAGCTTTAGGCATTCTTTCATTTTCTTTATTTATTCTGGGTCTTTCTTGTCTTTCTTCTTGTTTTTCTGTCTTTTCTGCTTTTGCGTTTGGAATTATATCTTCTTGCATTGCATTATTTGAATTTTCTTGTCTTGACTCTCTTGATTGTCTTGGTTGTCTTGCTGTTTGCTTTTGTGTTGGTTCATCATCTACTTCCAAAGTTTCTGAATTAATTACTGTGGGTTTTACAAGCAAGTTTTCGACAGGATTATTAATGCCAGATTCAAGCACATATTTAGCCTCTTCAAGGCCAGTATTTTTAATATATATGTAGTTTCCATCACTCCAAACTACTTCAACTTTTTTGTAGTGTAGAGTGTTTTTATCATCTAGCACCCATATATTTTCATTGTTATATACGGCATTTCTTGGTAGAGCTAAAACATCATCATAAGTTCCAGCTAAGATATATACATGCACCTGATCTCCCAAAAGAAGAGGTACGCGTGTGTTATCTTCTTTTAGCGATAGTGGATCATCAACGCTTATAATCAACTTGCCCATGCGCGATTCCGTAGTAAGAGCACTTACAATTTGTAGAAGTGTACCACCCCATATTTCTTTATAATTTGTTAGAATTTTTATTGGAATATCATTATGTGCTTTGTCTAATAATTTATTATTGTACAAAGTATCAACTGGAATTGATACTTCTGCTAAATATTTTTCAATCGAAACAAGTTCTGCAAGAGCCTCGTTTGCAGAAATATTTTGCCCGTATGATATGGATCTACTTAATATCATCGCATCAAAAGGAGCTGTTATTTCTGTGTCGTTCAACTTGTTTTTAGCATCATCTAAGTTCGCTTGTGCGATAATAACATCTGATAGAACTTGTTCAAGTTGTGGTTTTCTTAGGGTTAAATCGGTATGTAAGGTATTTTTTAAATTACTGGAAGATTTAAGCTGTTCTAATTGTTTAAGTTCAGTTTGCACTATTTCTTGTTGTCCAAGTTCAAGTTTGTAATTTGCTTCTGCTTTTATAAGATTAGCCTCTAAGCGTTTTACTTCATTTACATAATCTTTTTTATCTAGTCTTATAAGTACAGTACCTTTTTTTACAATAGCGCCTGTTTCAAAATTTGCAGACATATACTCAACCGTTCCAGATACTTTGCTTTTTAAGTTGATATGGTGATAAGGATTAAGGGTTGCAATAGTATCGATATATATAGGCACGTTTCCTTTATGTATTTGATATACATTTGCAGCTTGTG
>CAYJJT010000121.1:1659-2876 GCA_964370575.1 uncultured Muribaculaceae bacterium
CCATAACGGGCATTTTTCTGCGCTGAAATTCAGGTTTTTTAAGGAAATTATAAGCTATAAAGCTTGCTGTAAGTACAATACATAGTACACACAGGAGCATTTTTTTGTTAATTAAAAATTTCATATATTTATTCCTAAAGATTTATAAAGAGTAACTCTTCGTTTTAGTAAAGTTGCTTGCTCACGCACAAGTGTTCTTTGCATACTTTGTACGGCTTGTAATTGTATGATATAGCGCAAAAAAGTTTCTTGCCCAAAGAAGTAGCGAGTTTCTGTTTCATTAAATGCAAGTTGTTGATAAGTAAATTGTTCGTCAAGATTTTTGATATATTCTTGTTGCGAAAGTTCAAGCATTAAAGCAGTATTCACCTCTTCAATAGCATGAGATACCGTTTTTATATAATTTATTAAAGCTTCTTGCGTAACCGCATCTTGCCTTGTTTGTGCTGCAGAGGTCTTGCCTGCGTCAAAAATTACACCTGAAATACTGCTAGATATTGAACTAACCCAACTATCGAATAAGTCAGAAATAGAGCTTGCATTTGTCGCATGGCTTGCACTTAAAGTAATGTCTGGCAAGTAGGAAAGTTTTGCTATAGCTAATTCTTTGTCAGCAGCGAGAAGGCGATATTTTGCAGCACGTATATCAGGGCGATTTTCTAATAAATCAAGTGGTATACCTGTTTTTGGAAGTGGGGGAAGTTTTGGTAATTCATTTGCTTGAATTTTTAAATAATAGTTTGGTAATTCGCCACATAAAAATGCAAGGCTTGATAATAATTGCCTTTCTTCTTCTAATAAGTTTGGCTCTTGAGCCTTTGTCATGCTTAATTGCTCTTGTTGTTGTATAACGTCTATGCTTGAAGCTTGCCCGTACTTATAGCGGATTTCTTGCGCGGCAACCATGGAAGTATTTAGCTCAACTTGTTCATATAGCAGACTTAGTTCAGCTCTTGCTGTGAGTAAGTCTATGTAGTTTGTTGTAATATTTGAAGAAATAGTAAGAACACTGGTTAGTAAATCTTCATAACTTGCTTTATAGCGGTACTCTTGTGCATCTATACTAGCGGCCACCTTACCCCATAAATCTAGTTCGTAGGAAAGGGAAAGATTTAATCCAAAACTTTTGCTTTCGCTTTCTCTGTTTAGTTTTGAATCGCTATTTCTTGAATATGAGGCGCTTTCTTTATGCGACAAAAGAGGAAAAAGTAAAGATT
>CAYJJT010000122.1:0-2866 GCA_964370575.1 uncultured Muribaculaceae bacterium
AACTTTCGTTACGCACCATAATTCGGTTTGCTTGGTTGCCTGTGCTGTCAATACGAATACCTGGAATAGTTTTTACTATATCAGCCAAGTCTATTGCACCCATATTTTCAATGTCTTCAGCTGTAATAACGCTAACTGACATTGCTACATCTAATAATGCCTTCTCTGAACGTGTTGCAGTAACAGTAACCGCACCAGATGTTATTTCTTCTGTTTCTTCAGCGTAAACCATTTGCGGATTTACAGCAGAATAAACAAGCGATGTAGCAAATAATGCTACCCCAAAGCCTTTACCTAATTTCATATACTCTCCCTTATTTGTATAAATCAAACTATAAAGTTTGAACAACAAAACATTATTTTGTTAGCAAAATATAAGAAATCAAAATTATAATGTCAAGTTAATTTTTCTATCAACTTAACTTTTTTTTATTGCTAAAAAAAATAACACCCATCATTATTAAATTGATAGCTGTTATTGTGTTGTATTAGTGCATTTTTATTTTTGATTAATCTAATTTTGCTACAAGAATAAATTAGTAAGTAAATATAAAAACGATTTTACTTTTGCTTAGAAGCGATAACCTAAAACTAAGCTAGCATTTGTACCAGCTTCATAATATGAGGTTGTGCTGTGAATTTGATATTCTTCGTCGAAAATATTTTGAACTTCAGCCTGCGCAAAAAATTCTTTATTATCACCCCATTCACCGCCAAATGAAGCGTTCACAGTTGTAAATGGCTTTACTACACCACCAGGGTTTAGTGAGTATCCGCTATGTGACTGACGGAAGATATACACGTTACCATTAAGAGCTAGATAATCTTCAAACAATGACTTTTCAAACATCATACCAACTTTCACACGAACTTCTGGTACGTTTGTTGATTGGGTATAAGTACCGCTTCTTTTAGACTCTCTATGTAAGTAAGAAACTTCACCATATGGAGTTATACCATTTTCAAATTCGTAGTTTACAGCAAGCTCAGCACCATATGTATATACACTATCTAAGTTCTTTACAATTACTACTCGGTTTGACGAGGTATACTGAGACATATCCCATTCAATAAAATCTTTTGCATCATTATAGAATACAGAAAGATCAACATCAAGGTTATTTGCGGAGTATCTTGCACCTATCTCAAAGTTATCTGATGTTTCAGACTTTAAATTTGGATCTGGACGTAGTGTCGCCATACCACCCATTGCGCTTATGTCAATTGTTTCATATATAGTCGGAGCTCTATAGCCTTGTGCAAATTGAGCACGCAATGCAAGATCATCTATCCCTGTCCAAACAACCCCTACGTTAAATACTGGCTCTGATTCGGATTTCTTGCTTGCAGGCGTATTAAATGAAACAGTTCCATCATTTTTTACTATATTCGAATTTGTAATTTCGTTTGTTTGCTGTGTAAAGCGAACCCCATAGTTAATTGTAAAGTTAGCAGGCAGATAATGTTCAATTGAAGCAAAAGCTGCATTGCTTGTTTGCGAAGCTTCACGATACAGCGTTTGTGTAGCATAAGTGATATCTTTTTGATCTAAGGATTCATTTAAAAAGTCATAACCAGCTACAACAAAAGTGTGATCACCAAAAGCTAAATCTGTTTGCAGAGTAAAGCCTAATGAGGTGATAGGTCTAACATTTCGAGCAGACACAGTCGTTCCAGAAAATGTTGACGTTTTTGCCTCAAAATCTTGATAGAAACCATCAACACGAAGTTTTGGCAAGAATCCAAAAATGTTGCGACCTTCAACAAAAGCAGCTACTTTATCTCTATGATTTTCACTGTTGGTTGTTGAGTAATGATACTCTTCAGTATATGTATCAAATAGCGCACCAGCTGTTAGCGTATCAGTAATCGCATAGTCAAGGTAACCGTTAAAATCGTATACTTCTTGAGCAGTGTTTGCTATCTTTCCATTTACAGCACTTTTGTAGTCTCCATGCTTTTCATATGCTCCACCTAAGCGATAAGAAAAATTATTCTGACTACCATATACGCTTAGATTATTAATAGTGCCATTAGTCACTGATGAGTAAGCTGTTCTAGCTTCACCCTGAAGTGGTTTATCACCACCTTTTTTAGTTATTATATTTACAACGCCACCCATTGCGTCTGAACCATAAAGTACAGATGCAGGGCCTTTTATAACTTCAATTCGTTCAATCATTGATGGGTCAACTGAAAATTCCACATTATCTACGTGAAAATCAGAAACTTTTTGACCATCGATAAGAATAAGAACTTGATTGCTTCCACGAATTTGTATTCTATCATTGTTCGGACTAGTTGTTGGATTTAGCTCTACACCTGGTATTTCCTGTAATAAATCACTTAGACTAAGAGCTGCCTTTTTTTCAATTTCCTCTGCATCAATAACAGAAATTGCCATAGGAACTTCCAAAAGATCCTTTGTGCTACGTGTAGCAGTAACTGTAACTGTACCAGAAGTAATTTCTTCCTCTTCGTTAGCAAACACAATACTAGGTGTAACAGCAGAATATAACAAACTAGTTGCTATAAACGCTATACCAAATTTTTTCCCTATACTCATATAAACTCCCCTTAAAAAATCATTAATACCTAAATAAAGTTTTGCAAACAAAACTATATTTCGAAAAATACAAACTAGGGAAATTATAAGCCTCTGTCAAGTAATATTTTAGATTAATCTAAAAAACTTATTATAAATCTAAAAAATAAGCACTAACAGTACGTATTTTATATTATATTTATTTTATAATAGTTAATTAAGTTTTCTTTTCAAAGCAAAATAATTCAAATTATGACAATTTTTTTAAAAAGACTAAAAATTTGTTTGAAAGATAAAAACTATCTCAATTTTTTTTCGTAT
>CAYJJT010000123.1:0-2862 GCA_964370575.1 uncultured Muribaculaceae bacterium
TTTTGGCGGATCATCCTCATTGGCTTAAAAAGTCATTCTGGTTTATTTGGGGAGGGGATTTATACAATGCGCCAATAACAGCAAAAGATATTTTTGTTCGTGAAAATTTTGCAGGCATACTAACATCTTTTGATAATGAAGTTTATCGTGAAAAATATAAAACTAATAATAAATCTTTTGATGTTACCTACCCACATAGTCAATCTGAACTTTCCCTAAAAGCCATTGAAAATAAAGCCTATATCCATATACAAGTTAATAATTGTGAAGATGAAACAACACTTGAAATGCTTGATATTTTAACAAAATATAAGAATGAAAATATTAAAGTTTCTACAATTCTTTCTTATAAATCTACTGGGCACAAAGATGTGGCAAAAGAAATTTTAGAAAAAGGATATTCAATTTTTAAAGAAAAATTTAATCCTTTACAAAACTATTTGCCTATAGAAGAATATAGTAATCATCTAGCTTCAGTTGATATTTATATATCAAATCAAAATAGACAACAAGGTAATGGCAATGCAGCAGTTTTATGCAGCTTAGGAAAGAAAGTTTTTGTAAAATCTGATACAAGTGTATATAAAAAATATAGCGAACTAGGTATTAAATATTATGATACTTACAAAATTAAAGATCTATCTTATAAAGACTTTATTTTTCAAGACGATAAGATAAGAGAAGTTTCAGTAAAAAGGCTAAGAGATAGAATGAAAGATGAAACAAAAGTAAACCAGTGGAAAAGTTTTTTTCTTTCTGTGTAAATATATGTAGTTGATAGTATATATAAAAAGTAATATCTTGCGACATTGAATGCAGGGTAAAATAATCCACAAAAAAGTGATAAGAATAACTGTGTACCAGCATTCCCTAAATCCACCACTTTAAGAATTTAGAAAAATTTTCATAGCTATTTAGCTTTGAAGCAGCTAGTTTTTTGTATACAAAGTATAGAAAATAACTGAGAATTACTTGTTATATCTAGTAGTTTTAGTTGACAATAAAAATGAATTGTAGCAAGATTTCTTGAGTAGGCAATAGAGATACTGTAAGTGAATTATTATAGTTTATATATTTAGTTTGTTTCTTTATGTGTAAAATACTTATATATGAAATTCTTTTTTAAAATATATGGTGAGAATAGATGAGTTTACTCCTTGTTTATGGTGATAGTTTATGCATTCCAAGACCATTTTATGGCGCAAATATTAAACGTACAGATATCTATCCTTACCTTTTAGTGCATGAACATAAAATCTTTTATTCTTATATAAATTTCAGTAGAGGGGCGGCAACAATATACGATACTAAAAAACATTTGCTTCATACAATCAATTACTATGCTGGTGAAGAGTTAACTGTGATTATTGCAGTAGGGCTTGTTGATGCTGCACCAAGACCAATACCAGAATTTCTAAGGGTTCGTATTAATACATGTAAACCGGCTATAAAAGAGAAAATAGTAAAATTTATTTCTAAAAAAAGAAATACTTTACAAAAGATTAAAACATGGCATATAACCCCTATCAAAGACTTTATTAGAGAGTATGATGAGATTTTAAACTTCTGCCTGACTTGTATGAGTATAAAAAAAGTTTTGTGTGTGAATATTTCTCCTCCTAGCTCACATGTTATTGAAAGAAGTATTTCCTCTCGGAGTAGTGTTCTCGAATATAATAAAAAAATAAAAGAACTTATCTGCAAGAAAAAAAATCCAAGAATTGAATATGTTGATGTTTTTAATTGTTTAGAAAAAAATATATCAAGCGGTAATTTCTCAGAAGAAGAGATACTTCTTAACGACTGGCACAATACTAAGCAAGGTCACAAACTAATAGCAGATTTAATAGCAAAGCAAGTCAAAAACTCTAAATAAAAAATAAACTTTAGTAGAAAAACTGGTATAATTTTCTTAAAATATCTTCAAAGGCGAATTCTAAATTTACAGACAATCAGTTTTTCAACTGTGAAAGAAGTAGGTGATACATACCTTTTACTGAATTATACAGCGACTATTGTATGAGCAACGCTACTATAAATGACCTTCAAAATAACTCCAAAGACTACTTCAGATAAATTTAACATGTTGATTTTTTTTATTAGTAGCTTTATCTTACTTGTACAGAGTTATTAATTGCAAATTAGAAAGCATGATCTTTTATTTGTATTTGTATAGTTTTTTTATTGACGTATTTTATAAGTTTATGTATTACTTGATAGCTTATTTTAGAATGTAGTATATAGGGCAAAGGTGCGCATATGGCAAGTAAAACAAAGATTCTTTTAGAAAGAACAAAAAAGTTTTCTGAGTTAGGAAACAACATCTCGATGCCATCTTTTCCTAAAATAATTATGATAGAACCTACAAATAAATGTAATTATAAGTGCGTTTTTTGTGAAAGCCAAGTTTCCCATACAAAGCCTTCATTTATAGATATTGATTTAGTGGAAAAAGTCCTTAAAGATGCTTATATGAATGGTACTCGTGAAGTTGGTTTTCATTTAACTGGCGAACCCTTACTGCATCCAAACCTTGTTGAGATGATAAAAACTGCATCAGATATACAGTATGATTATATTTATTTAACAACAAATGGTTCATTAGCAACAAAAGAATTAGTAAAAAAACTTTCAATTACAGGCTTACACTCAATTAAATTTTCTATTAATTCTTTTGAAAAAAATGAATATTCTAAAATTCATGGCTTGGATAGGTTTGATATAGTTATAGAAAATTTATTTGATGCAATTGCTTTACGTGATAGTAAAGATACATATGGTGGAAAGCTTTCACGCGTGATGGTGAGTACTGTCTCAGTTGAATCAACAAACCAAGAGGCTATTACTGAATTTTATGAGAAA
>CAYJJT010000124.1:0-2861 GCA_964370575.1 uncultured Muribaculaceae bacterium
CTCTTACATTCCGCTAAGGAGTTACAATTGCAATAGGTGGAGTTCTGATTAACCATAGTTATATTTGGACACATAGCCTGAAAGTCATGTGCACGAAAAGAAACCTTTGCCCCTGATATTTTTTTTAGAGTATCAATTTCATTAAGTATACGAAGTGGATTTTGATATCTTGCAAGGTTATTAAGAATTATAGTATCAACTCCTAACTGCTCAAAAAACAACTTAACTTCATTAAAACTATTAAATGTAAGTGAACTTGTGTAATCTTTATAGTAAAAAGTTACTAAATAATCACAAGCAAGTTCATTTTGCACACGAAGAAAAAGTGTTTCGTTCTTAAATCGGCTAAAGTGATTAAGCGTATACACCTCTGTTCCTCCACCCCATGTGTGGTCAAACCAAATTTCTGTTTTGTGAGACAATCTATTATAATAAAGAACTTCAAGCAAAAATCTGAACGAAAGAACATTTCTACTGCCTACTGAATAATCACCTACCATAACCAAACAACTATAGGCCTTAAGGTTTTTGATAGCAAACTCTAAAAAATCTTCGAAATTATCAAAGTCCATAGCATGCTGTAGAATAGTAGTAAAATCCTTATAGTACCTATTCGCTACACCCTCTAAAAAAAAAGTATTCAAATCTAAACTATTGACATCTTTTTCAGGAATAAGCTTTATATTATTTATTAAAAAATTGAATAAGTATTTTCGCCTATATGTAATTGATTTTTCTTTTCTTAAAAATGGAACACCTAAAAAAGTATAAATAGTTTTAATATGTTCTTCAGATATAATTTTTGTTTTCTTTATCATCTAAAAAGGTCCCAATTGTTCATGAATAATTTAATATGACATAGTCTCTTTCAAACTTCAAGAAAAAAGTATCATTTCATTTTACTGTGTGATTGCTTAAGTGTACATGTCTATATTTCAAAAACTTACTTTTTGACAATGAAAATAAAAGCTGTTAATCTCAATGAAATTCTTATGAGGTTCTTATGCAAAATCATCTTTTTTCAGTTATTTTATGTGGAGGAAGCGGAACGCGCCTTTGGCCACTTTCACGCACAAGCCTTCCTAAGCAATTTATAAAACTTGCTAAGCAAAGCCTTTTTGAAGATACTTTAGACAGAGTTTCATCTTTATCTGAACAAAATATAGTTGTTTGCGGTAATCAGCACAGGTTTTTAGCGGCTGATATGATACTAAAAAAAGACTTATCTTTCAAAAAAAACTCAATTCTTTTAGAACCAATGCCAAAAAATACAGCTTTAGCCATTGCCCTAGCT
The DNA here is from genome assembly GCA_964370575.1 of uncultured Muribaculaceae bacterium. Lineage (GTDB taxonomy): Bacteria > Bacillota_I > Bacilli_A > RF39 > UBA660 > MGBC107952. The sequence goes on from CAYJJT010000124.1 coordinate 1,295, forward strand.
GCCTTTGCTGCCCTTGAAAAAGATAAAGATGCTATTCTACTTGTGCTTCCATCAGACCATGCCATGAGTCCGATAGAAAAGTTTTCCAAAGCCATACAAAGTGCATTATCCCATGCAAAAGAAAGTATTGTTACCTTTGGAATAAAAGCAAACACACCACACACTGGCTATGGCTATATTGAAAATGGTTTACAGATTTCTGATGAAATATTCAAAGTTAAAAACTTCACTGAAAAACCTCATTTAGAAAAAGCTCAACAACTTTTAGAAAACAATGCCTCATGGAATAGTGGTATTTTTCTTATGGGTGCGCAATTCTACCTTGATGAGTTAGAAAAATATTCCCAAGATATTTATCTTTCAAGCCGTGAAATTTGGAAATCAAACAGCAAAGATTTAGATTTCACACGTTTTAGTGAGGAGTTATTTCAAAAAGCTCCTTCTCAATCAATAGATTATGCTGTTATGGAAAAAACAGATAAAGCGCTTGTTTATCCGCTTGAGATTAATTGGTCTGATTTAGGCTCATTTGAAAGCTTACATGAAAAAAATAAAAAAGATGAACAAAACAACTCAGTTATTGGTAATGTTGTTTTATTAAATACAAAAGATTCTTATATTCATGCAAGCTCTTCTTTGGTAAGTGTTCAACATTTAGAGAATATCGCTGTTATTCAAACGAAAGATGCTGTTCTTGTAAGCCCGCTTGATAAAACACAAGAATTAAAAGAACTTATAGCTCAAATAAAAGAGAATGGACATAACGAACTTGATTCAAACTCAATAGCGCATCGCCCTTGGGGACATTATGAAAGTTTAATAACAAGTGACGGATTTCAGGTAAAACATATCACTGTAAAACCAAACGGCACGCTTTCTTCACAAATGCATCATCATCGCGCTGAACACTGGGTTGTGGTAAAAGGAACGGCCCTTGTAGAAATTTGTAAAGAAAAAAAGCTAGTTAAGGAAAATCAATCCGTATACATTCCACTTGGTGAAGTGCATAGACTTTCAAACCCTGGCCAAATTGATTTAGAACTTATTGAAATTCAAACAGGTTCATATTTAGGCGAAGATGATATAGTAAGGTTTGAAGATATTTATGGAAGAAAGAAAATGTTTACTTAAAAGAGACTTTTTCCTTGCTTGTAAAGGCGTTGTTTGCTAGTAATTATAGATAAAGATAAACTCTCCTCAGGAAATCCTAAAATAACAATGATACATTTCAAACAATTGCCTATCACAATTAGATTTATAATTGTTGGCGGTATGAATACACTCATAAGCTATTTGATGTTTTTAGTTTTAGCTTTCTTTTTGGGTGAAGAAAAATATCAAATTGCTTTATTTTTCTCTTGGTTGTGCTCATCGCTAAGCTCTTTCACTCTTCAAAAGCTTTATGTTTTTCAATCGCAGGGAAAGTGGATTGATGAATATATGCGTTGCCTTATTTCATGGGGCATTTCCTATGCAATCAATGCTCTATTTTTAGAGTTTTGTGTAAAAATGTATAATTTAAACATCTATTTTTCACAAATTATATCTATTGTTTTTACAACAATTA
>CAYJJT010000125.1:0-2789 GCA_964370575.1 uncultured Muribaculaceae bacterium
TGTATTCTCTATGAATTTATAAAATATGCTTTGCTTGAGAAAGTAGCAGATTTTTATATCTGTGATTTTCTTTATGAAGAAAACTTGAGCAAAAATCCCCACTATATTAGCGAGTGTAAGAAATCAGGTGGAAAATTTCAATTAGCTTATTTATTCTATGAACTCCAAGAAGAACAAATAAAAATTATTGAAAAAGCAAAGAAAAGACGTGGTGCAGTAGTACATGAATTTTTAAATTTTTTCTTATCAAGTGAGCATATTACATTTTTAGAGTTAAAAAAACTATTTTCAGTAGCAAAGTTTATTGATAATTACTATATTATAAATATAGAAATTCCTGTAAATGATGAAATATACACCAAAGATATTGATTATACAAATGCACATTCTGTTTATTTTTTAGTTATTGAACAAGTTGCTGAAAAAGTTTTTTCTTTAGAAAAGAAGTAAAAGATATTTAAGATAGTACCCTTTTAAATTTCTCAAGTTTTAAAAGCAATACAGCGAATCTGATTTACTTGATAAGGAATAAGTAACGATAAGATTAAATTCCATACTTTTCAACAAATGAAACAAAGGATTTATAATAATGAAGTATATTGAATCACAATACTTAAGAGCAATAAGCCTTATTGATAAAGAGGTTGTTTTCAATCAAGATAAAGGTTGGGGAGTATACAGCTCTGCTAAACGTTCTTATATACTAGAAAATTCAGATAATAATTTATATCCGAAAATTTTGGACGGTTGCAAACTATATTTCAAAGAAAATGCTATTTCTTGGTGGGGTGGCTCACTTCCAAATCATCCATTATCTTCTCAAGTAGCTTGTTTGAATCATTTGTTTTTTCTAAGAGATGATGAAGATGCTGTGCTATCAATTCTTAAAGAAATAGATAACTCCATAGTCAAAGCTTTAAAAATCCCTACGGATAAATATTCTCCTGCTTATATTCAATTTGAGGCCGTGAGTGAAGATGACTTTCTCAACGAAGGCAAGCCAACTCGTGGAAGTAACTGCACGTCTATTGATGCACTTATGTATGGAGAACGACAAAATGGTGAGAATGTTCTTTTCCTTATTGAGTGGAAGTATACAGAAAACTATAACCGTGATGATAAAGCAAAAGATCAAAAAGGTGAAATTCGTCAGAAACGTTATACTTATTTAATCAATAATTCCCAACAGCTTAAACATGAAGATCATAGAATTTACTATTTTGAACCATTCTATCAGCTTATGCGTCAAACTTTGTGGGCAGAACAAGTGGTGGCACATAAAGAAATGTTACAACTTAAAGCTGACGACTATTTCCACATTCATGTAGTGCCAAATGAAAATGAAGATTTGCTTTGTAAGAAATATTTTAATGGCGAGAACATGGAAATAACATGGAAAAACTCCCTTCAAAATCAAGAAAAATATACACTAATTACACCTCAAAACTTTCTTAAAAATATAAGCAGAGTAAAATATCAAGACTTAATTAACTATCTTGAAATACGCTACTGGAGTGAATTTCTTCCTAGTGTAAAATGGATAAGATGTGAAAATATTGTAGAAATAGCAAACTCAAACTATCGCTCAAAGCATTTTTCCAGATCTTTATCTTCAGATTTGTTACAAAAATTAAAGAGTAACACATTTTTTAGTAGTCAACTTTTAAAAGAAATAAAAATAGGCTTAGATGCTTCTGATAAAGCGGATAATGATTTAGAAGTTGAAGAAAGTTCATCAAGTAATAATATCAATATCAACTACTTTCTATTTCCTGCTATCCGCAATGAAAGTGTTGATTTTTATTGGAATGGAGGAAAGCTTTTTTCCTTTACTCAACAAGGTTTTATTACTCATAATAAATATGCCTCTGTACTAGTCAATGACAGTGGTGAAAAAGAAGATTATATAAGCGAAAATGCTCTAAAAAATGCAAGGCTAATTTCAAATTTTAGCGAGCAATATAAACGAATTAAAGAAAATTGTTCGCTTTATAGTGGTTTGGAATCGTTTGGAGTTTCAAGGTTATATAGTAAATATTCATGTATTGCGAATGCTTATAAGTCAGTTGAGGAATGCCCGTATGTAGTGCTTGATATAGAGATTTCTTTCCAAAATAAAGACAGAATTGATATGCTTGTTCTCAATCGTAGAAATCAATCTTTACATTTTGTTGAGGCAAAGCATTTTAGCAATAAAGAGATTTTTGGTAAAACAAATCAAAACATAAAAGTTATCAAGCAAATTACTTCGTATAAGGAAGCTATATCTCGTAATAAAGCTGAAATCCTAGAAGCTTATAAAAATCATATTACACTTCTAAATATACTATTTGATACAAGTATTGAACTGCCTCAGTCTCTTGATGAAGAAGTTTCCCTTCTTATTTTTGGCTTTGACGACGATCAAAAGAAAGGCAGACTAAAAAAAACAAAAGAAATTCTTGAAAAGGAATTTCCTGTTTACTGTATTGGAAATATTAAAAGCTGCGATCTAAAAAATTTATTTCTTCACTCTAAAGTAAAATCTGGAAATTAAAAAGCAAATATTTTACCACACTCCTGTTGAAAGTAGAAAGTATACAATTCTCTCCATAAAATCGTATAGTCTGTAAAGGAATTTAAAAGTAGACAAAATCTTATTATTATGTAAACTTTAAGATAGTATAATTTTATATAAGGAGAGAAATATGAACGAACAAGCACAAATGTTAATTAATAACTTTGAAAATCAGCTAAAATTTGTAACAGAACTTCAAAATATGACTGATGAAGACTATCTTGCAGAATAT
>CAYJJT010000126.1:0-562 GCA_964370575.1 uncultured Muribaculaceae bacterium
TCGCGGCACAGATGCCTATCGCGTAGTTGGGGCTTTAGAAAACACCGATACCATTATGAATCAAAGCTTTTGGCTAGGTGTTTACCCCGAACTAAGCACCGACGACTTGGATAAGATGGTTCAAGCCATAAAACAGGCGGCCAATTTATAAAAACCCGTAGCAAAGGCAAACGCCTTTGCTACGGTCTCTTTCTTTTAAGCTGCCATACTCTCAAAAAAGAACGTACAAAAGATGCATATTTTTACATAAAACAGGGGTTTTTATATTATCATGAAAATTGCAGTACTTTATCACCGAGATAAATTGATTGAACGGCGCACCTATTCCGATCATCTATATTCTTTTAAGCGGTATGCACCAAACCACGATTATCTCTATTGGAATTTTTTTCAGGAACAATATCTACTGGATGAAATAAAGCAAATTGAATTTGATGCTGTTATTTTTCATTATACCCTCCTTGCCAAACGCTTTGATGCAGACTTTTTAACGCTCTATGAACAAACACTAAAAAAAGCAATGACAACACTTTTCGGCCATAAAGTATTTGTTTTGCACGAT
>CAYJJT010000126.1:572-2771 GCA_964370575.1 uncultured Muribaculaceae bacterium
TATTCGTATGATGGCAAAAGACTGCAATGCTTCTATTATTTTTTCCAGTTGCTACAAGCAAGATTACGATACCTTATATCCCCGCGAAAGCATTGCACCGGATACAGAAATCCACACTGTTTTTACCGGTTATGTGGATGAACACTTGGCAAAAACTTTAGAAAAAAAATGCCCCTTGCATAAAGACAGAACGCTTGATATAGGGTATCGTGCCTTACGCTCCCCTTTTTATTTTGGCAAACATGGGCAGATAAAAACCGAGGTGGCCGAAGTGGTTATGGCTGCCTTAAAAACACATCCCCACCTAAATACAGACATTAAACTTACCTTACCCATGCACAAAAATACACTAAGTGGAAATAAATGGATTCGTTTTCTTCTGAATTCTCGCACGGCACTGGGGTGCCTTGGTGGTTCTAGCCTGTTGGATGCAGATGGAAGCATTTTTAAAAAAGTAAATGCCTATATCAAAGAACACCCAAACGCAAACTACGAAGAGGTATCCTCTGCTTGTTATCCAAACGAAGAGAACACCATACTTTCTCGTCTTCTAGGCCCTCGTCATTTTGAATGCGCCCTTACAAAAACGTGTCAAGTGCTTGTGGAGGGAGACTATCATGGTGTATTACACCCTAATATACACTATATTCCCATCAAATCCGATTATTCAAACATTGAGGATGTTTTGAATAAAATTCAAGACCATGCCTATTGCCAACAAATTGCAGAACAATGCTATGCACATGTGGTAAAAAGTGGGCAGTATTCTTATCGTATCTATGCCCACACAGTGCTACAAGCCATCGAGCAACGCAGCGCTTCTTCCCCCTCTTCTGCTTCCGCAAACCTAAAATTAAAAAACCCAAAATACAAAGTGAAATATTTTCCCAAAAGGGCTGTTCGCTTCTTGAAAATGGTGTTTTTCGAAACACTGTTTTGGTGGTATTCTCATTTCCCCAAACAATATCTTGCTCTTTTAAAAATATACCACCGTATTCGTGGCGTTAAACATACCGACTTTTAAATAAAGCATCCTGTTTAAAATTTATATTGCAAGCCACCGCAATACAAAAAATTATCAAAATGCTAATTTTTTGTTGACTTTACCCACCACTTCCTCTACAATATAAATTAGCAATTTGCTAATTTATATTGTAGAGGAAGTGGTATTTATGTCTGAAACACAAAATCACATCAACTTTGAAGAAACACCGCCCAGCTGGCAAGCAAGCGGGGCCGAGCCACGCGAGGAGCTGAAACAAGAGGGCTATCAGGCTGGTTATCGCCCACCGGCGGCTTATTTTAACTGGTTTTGGTCAACGGTAAGCCGTTGTCTGCACGAATTGCAGGAAAAGATTCATGCCTATACGCAAAAAAATGAAACCGAGAAAGCAACAATCAGCACAGCGCTAACGCAGCATACGCAAAACAACCAAAACCCACATGGTGTTACCAAGGCACAGCTGGGGCTTGGCAATGTGGCCAACACTGCCGACAGCCAAAAAATTGTGGCCAATAGCGCCAAGTGGAATGGAAAAGCCCTTCAATGGGTCGGGCACCCACCTTTACAGTATTTTCTCATGTGCAACGAAGGAGCCGCTTCCACCGTTTATCCCGTGCCCAGCAGCTCCTTTGTCAAAAGTACCGGCGGCACCATCAGTGGCACACTCGATATTGTAAGTGGTGACGGGCGAAGTTTTTCGATCGGTGGGTCAGGCCATGGTATCTTCAACGATGCCTCCCGCGACAGAATCATCTTAAAAACGGGCTGGGGGCTTGATGTGACAAACTGGAATGTTACCGCCTTCGCGCCTTGTCGGGCATCCACTTTTGAACAAGCTTCTTCCCAGCGATTCAAAAAGAATATTGCAAATTTACCACTTACTATGTGGGAGAAACTGTTGTTGTTACGCCCTGTAAGCTACCAATTTAATGATAACCCTTATGACGAACGCGAGAAATACGGCCTCATTGCTGAAGAAGTTGTATCCATTTTGCCAGAACTTGTTACCTACGAAAAAGCCGGTGAGGGTGCCGAACCACAAATACAAGGTCTCGATTATCTAATGTTATTTGCCCCCATGCTTCAACTGTTGCAACGCCATGAACAACAAATACAAAATTTACAAAACCAGCTGGATGCGCAAGATAAGGTACAATAAATTGCGCACTTTCAAAAAGCGAAAAAAATAGACATAG
>CAYJJT010000127.1:0-2750 GCA_964370575.1 uncultured Muribaculaceae bacterium
ATATAATAATTACCTAGAGAATCAACTGATAATATTCCAGATGGACTTTCGGAATTAAATCCTAATATAGCTAAATCAACTGTTTGATTTTCTGATAAAGAAGGTATTTGTGAACTAACTTTATACGGTATCCCACATCCATCAAATGATATATCAAGAGATGTAGGTAACTCTCCCATCCCTTCCATATTAGATTGTATCATTCCATAATCAGATGATATTACATAAGATAAATATTTTAGAGGCATTCCACTCATAGAATCTTTATACATCATAGAATCTGACATATAAGCACTTATAGTTACTGCGCTATGAGACTGTAACATTAAAGGTTCCATCTTAGTTGATACATTTATTTTTCCTGCTCCAAATATAGGTAATTGTATATTTATACTACCGTTAGATGAAGACTCAAAATATCCAAATTGTTCCATACTAGGCATAAATGATATACCGGGATCTCCTTCTGAAAGATAAGCGTTCATACCGTCTAAACTTAAATATGTTGTAAGATTATCAGAGCCAACACTGTTTATATACAACTGATAATCTCCTGATTCTAAACTATCAGGCATTATTTCAACTTCAAATATATTATCATCTAACAGATTATAATATAGGGTAGAATTTGTATCGGAATACTCAATTCTACTATTTCTTACACTAAAAGTCATTACTGGTAAACTTTGATTATTAATATCTATACCACACATTCCTCCGAAATAACAAGCTTCTTGACTATTAGAGTTAACCCATGCTTCAATTTCACTTTTTGAAACTCGTAATACTAATTTATTGTCTTCTCTAGAAAATAAGTTACCTTTAGTAGGTGTTTTACCGATATCGACCTGACCTAATTCTAAGTTATCAATTACAGGTGTTTTTTCTTCTATAAAAGTGGTAGAAACTTCGATGTTATCTTTTACCTCTGTATATGAAAGCGAATCACCATATTGACTAGATTTTAAACTTCCAGAACCTTCAGAGTATGTAGCTTTAGCTGCATTATCAGCTGTTCTCGCACTCAAAGCATCTCCATCACTGTAGAATCTAGGACTTATTGTTTCCCAAGAATTATTTTTATAATATTTTAATTCATAGTAAGTTGATGATGTTTCAGTAGATAATGACCAATCTTTCCATATATCTCCCTCTTTAGCATTAGATGGTGTAGTATTTTGATCGAAAAAAGTCGCTCCTGTTTCCGTTTCCACCCAACCATTATTAGATCTTGAATAGACTTTATTATCTGCTGGAGCGTCGTTTATTTTAGTAGCAATTTGTGACGTCAAAGTTGCAGCAATATCGCTATTGTCAGATAAAGCGTCAGAAATTTCTTTTAGTGTATTTAAAGCTTCAGGTGCACCATCTATGACTTCCGCTATTTTACTATCAGTATATTCATTAGCCGATGTTAAGGTTTCTGTAGCTTTAGTTTCTACAGATTCAGTTGTTGCAAATTTTGCATCAACTTCTGTTTTTAAATAATAAAGATTTTCATCTATCGTTGATCCCATAGGGATTAAAGTATCATTTACATCATCATATCTATAGATAGTATTTGTATCTCTAGCACAATATAATAATTTAACCGATTTAGATAATAATGTAGAAAGTTCTTGATATGTATCAAGAATTGTAAGTCCATCATTTAAATCTAATCTATCAACAATAACTCTAGTTTCTTTATCTCTAATTAAGTAGGTTTCATTACCTACTATATAATTGTCTATATATTTACTCATTTGTTATCACCCTTTTATTGAAATTTTAATGTATTAGTAGTTTCGTCTACATAAGGGAAACCTAATACCTGTTTTAATATTACTGAATTAACTCCTGGAGAAGTTTCTATTACACTTGATAGAGCAGTAGATGTTACAACCATGTCTCCTGCAATTGTAGGTTCTATGATTGTTTTTACTATATCTTGCATAAATTCAAATACTGCATGTACTGTAGGGACCGCACTCGGGTTCTCATTTAATAATTCAGAACCTTGATACAAGATCTCAGTTGCTACATCAACTTCTGTTTTTAAAGATGATGTAAGAACTGGTGTTAAAGTCACTACTTCCCCTTGAGGATTAATTGTTACTTTTTTACCTATCATACATACCACGTCCTTTTAAAAGATTTAATTATTTGATCTACTGTAGGTACATTTTCCTCGATGTTGTCTATAGTAGTAATTTTACCGTCAGCATCTGTAGTTAATATATAATTAGGTGTCATTTTAATTCCACTAAGTACACTGTCCCTAGTGGCTATATTACCTAGATCAAGAAACATTACTCTATTACCTTCACTATCAACATCTTCTGTCACTACTATTCTAGTTCGGATTTCTGTTTCTCCTGTTTCTTCATTAATAAATTCATATTCATTATTAACAAAGTCTATATCTTCCATTAGATAATCTAATAATTCATCTCTATACATTACTGCATTACTTCCGCTAGTTCCGTCTGATTCATCTTCGGTACCAGTTGTCCATACTACAATCGGTTTGTTTCTATCATATAGATTTAAGAAAGTAGTTTCTCCATCATTCTTCAATAATGTATAGGACATAACATCTGCTTTAGTTACTGCTACTTTACTTAAAATTGTATCTATTGATATACTCCCATCAGAAGCTTCTACTTCTTGTAAATATAATGTTGCTAATCTTTCATATTCTTTATCAAATAAATATTCAAAATTTTCTACATAGATTACTTGAGTTTTATAATTCTCAGTATTATACT
>CAYJJT010000128.1:0-1268 GCA_964370575.1 uncultured Muribaculaceae bacterium
AATTGAATTGGAATGAAGACATAATTATTATTTATAAATAAAAATAGTATTGCCAGTAGGGTAGAGTATATTGTTTTATTCAAGTATAAGCTTGCACTTTTTTCAATATTGTTAATAGTTCGTCTTCCTTCATTAACAATTAAAGGAATAGAAGCAAATTTATCATCTAATAAAGTAATATCACTAATGTTTTTAGCTGCATCACAACCACTTCCTAAAGCAATAGAGCAATCACTTTCTTTAAGAGCTAATATATCATTTACACCATCACCAATCATAGCATTAAAGTTTCCATCTTTTTTTATAGCTTTAATTAGTTCACGTTTTTGAATTGGATTCACACGTCCAAATATTTTATATTTAGAACTTAACTTTACTATTTGATCTTCCTTTATAGTACTCACTTTAATATTATTATCACATAAACAAACCTATTTATCAATATAATTATTATAATCTTTAAAACCACATCTTTTTGCAATACCACTTAATGTTCTAACATTATCACCACTAATAATACGAATATCGACATTTTGTTTTCGAAAAAAATTAATAGTTTTTTCAGCGTCATCTCTAATTAAATCTTCAATATATAAAATTGCCATTAGTTCTAAATCATCAATATGACTTTCATCTTCATTTTTACTTTTAGCTAATACTAAAATACGATATGATAATAAATCATTTTCTAATTGTTTACTTAGTATTGAATATTGTTTTTTTAATAAAACTTCAGGTGCACCTATAAAATAAGTTCCTTCATCTTTAAAAGAAATACTACTATACTTAGCTTTGGATGAAAATAATTTATAACTAGTTACTTCTTTATATAAATTTTCATTATAATGTTCTTTAATAGCATTCATTGTATTATTATTATCTTTGCTAAAAGTAGAGTATAAATTTAAAATTTCATCTACTTCTAATTTTGTATGTTTATTAGCAGGTATAGCTTTTTTAAATATCATTTTACCTGTTGTTAAAGTCCCAGTCTTATCTAAACACAATGTATCTATTCTTGATAAAGTTTCAATGCAAAATAGATCTTTTACTAATACATTATGTTGGCTCAACTTTATAATTGATATAGCAAGAACAGTACTAGTAAGTAATATTAAACCTTCTGGTATCATCCCAATCATTGCAGCAACACTACTTACTAAGCTTTCGTTAATGTTATTACTTATTTGTAACTGGTGAATAAATAATAGAGTACCTAGGGGAATAATTATTATAGATATCCATTTAATTATTTTTTTTAAAGAATT
>CAYJJT010000128.1:1278-2733 GCA_964370575.1 uncultured Muribaculaceae bacterium
ATTCATTAATACTGATGTAGATAATTTTATATATTTAGCTTCTGAATTTATTTTGGCAGTATAATTATCTAAACCAATGTTTTTTACTTTAACAATTACTTCACCACTAATAATAATAGATCCACTTTTAATTTCATCATTTTCATTTATTGTAATAGTTTCACTTTCACCTGTAATAAAAGATTCATCTATTTCTGCTATTCCTTCAATATTAATACAATCAGTTAAAACTTGATCACCACTTTTTAATATTAATAAATCATCTTTAACAATTTCATCTATGTTTATATAATAACTAGAATTATTTCTAATTACTAATGCTTTACTTGCAGCGATTAAACAAAGTTTATCAATTTGTATTTTTGCTTTTATTTCTTGAATAATGCTTATTAAAGTGTTAGAAATAACTACTCCTAAAAATAATAGGTTCTTAAATTCACCAGTATAAACTATAATGATTGCTAAAAATAAATTTAATATATTAAAAAGAGTAAATATATTACTCAATATAATTGACTTAAAACTTTTGCTTTTTACAGTAGTATCATAATTTACTAAATTATTATCAATTCTTTCTTTAACTTCGATATCACTTAATCCACAATGTTTCATTAATTATCACCTTTTATATAAAATGCATAATATTCTTCTAAAGTAATGTTATTTTCATAAATGTAAGTTGCTGCTTCAACTCCTACATAGCGATAATGCCATGATTCAGCATTATATCCAGTTATATAAGAGTTATCTTCTGTATATCTCAATATAAATCCATACTTGTAACAATTATTTACTAACCATTCATATTCTTTAGTATTACCAAAATTATTAAAATTACTATTACTAGTTAATATATCAATTGCTAAACCTGTTTGATGTTCACTATGACCTGGTCGAGCAGAATAATTATCTGCCCAAGTTTGTCCATTACTAGATACATAGTTTTGGTATAAATTATTTTGATAATTATAACTTCTATAACCACTAGCAACATAAAAATTTAATCCTTCTTTATTAGCGGCACTTAACATTTTATTATAAGCTTCAACAGTATTTTTTGTAGCATATATATCATTATTAATAATTTTTAAATCTTCTGGAATAAACTTATCGTTAAGCTTATAATATTTATTAACTAAAATTAATTCATTATCTTTAGTATTAGTATTAATAATTAACTCATAATAGTCATAATCTAAATTAGAATTAACAGCAGTTACTACTTTAGTTATATCTTGTTCCAATAAATTATAAGCTTGATAACGAAGTTCATTTTCAGCTATATAGTATTTACTTTCTCCATATTTACTATTACTATTTATATTATCTAATGTATCTTCTACTTTATCAATACTGTTTGAAGTATTTTCATAGTTATTAAAAAAAGCATTTTGATAATTATTTAAGTAATTAAATCCTAAATATGCTATTATCAAATTTATTAAGATTATTGTT
>CAYJJT010000129.1:0-2711 GCA_964370575.1 uncultured Muribaculaceae bacterium
AGTGGAAGCATTAGTTAAACCAGATAGTATGACTGATGATAAATATATATATGATGAGACTACTTTTTCATATGTAGGGATGAAATCTAAAAAAGCATATCGCTTAGGAGATAGAGTTAAAATAAGAGTAATTAATGCTAATAAATTAGCTAAAACAATTGATTTTGAGTTAGTATAGAGGTATTGCATGAAGAAGTTAGTTATAATGTTTATATGTTTTATATTAGTAATAGGATGTAGTGAAGAAAAAGCTTTAGAAAAAGATATAAAACAAGATAATATAGAAGTAGATGTTCAAGAAGTAATTAATGAGATAACATTTGCAGCAGTTGGAGATAATTTAATTCATGGAGCAGTTTATTATGGGGCTCGTGATAATAATGGTGGTTATGATTTTACTAGATATTATGAACATACTAATAAAATTACTAGTACTGTAGATTTAGCTTATGTGAATCAAGAAACTCCTTTTGCTGGAACAAGTTATGGTATTCAAAGTTATCCAGCATTTAATGGGCCAGTAGAGATTTTAGATGGATTAAATAGTGCCGGATTTGATTGGATTAATCTAGCGAGTAATCATACTTTAGATGTAGGTATTGCTGCTATTGATTATGAATTAGAATATGCTGAAAAATTCCCAGAGTTAACTATTAGTGGGGCATTTGCTACCAAAGAAGATAGAGATACACCACAAGTAATTGAAAAAAATGGTATTAAAATTGGAGTACTAAGTTATACTTATGGATTAAATGGATTTGTTCTACCAACAGGAATGGAATATAAAATAGGTTTAATAGATTATGAAATAATCGAACAAGAAGTAAAAAGATTAAATGAAGTTAGTGATGTTCAAATAGTTAGTCTTCACTGGGGAGTAGAGTATAGCTTTACTGCTAGTAACGAACAAAAAGAGTTAGCAAGTTTTTTAAATGAACTGGGAGTTGAAGTTATTTTAGGAGCTCATCCACATGTGATTCAACCAGTAGAAACACTTGTTAATGAAAATGGTGAAGAAACATTAGTTATTTATTCAATGGGAAATTTTTTATCAGCTCAAGATGTAAGTAGTAGAATGCTCGGATTAATGCCTACATTTACAATAGAGTATAATCAAACTAAAGATATAGTAGCAATTAAAGATATAGTTTTATATCCTACAGTTACTTATATCGGACCAGGACTATATGATTATAGAACTTATTTATTGAGTGATTATACAAATCAAATTGCTAATACACATTATTTATATACTAATGGAAAACAAGATACATCTAGAGAATATTATATTAACATTGTTAATGAAGTATTAGATGATAATAAATATATAATTAAATATTAGGAGGTATAATGAAACAAGATATAGTTATACTAAATCGTAAAGCAAAACATGACTATGCTATTACAGATGAATATGAAGCAGGTATTGTGCTAAAAGGTACTGAAATTAAATCTATTAGAAATGGTAGTGCAAATTTAAAAGATAGTTATGCTATCATAAAAAATAATGAAGTATTTTTACTTAATGCACATATTAGTGTTTATAAACATGGTAATATCTTTAATCATGAAGAAACAAGAACTCGTAAACTTTTATTAAATAAAAAAGAAATAAAAAAGTTAGATAGTAAAATTAAAATAGAAGGATATACATTAGTACCACTTAAATTATATTTTAAAAATAATAAAGCTAAAATATTAATTGGAGTTGGTAAAGGTAAGAAGAACTATGATAAAAGAGAAGCTATTAAAGTACGAGATATTAATTTAGAAATAAAAAAAGCTATGAAAAATTATTAATTCATAGCTTTTTATTATATTTTAATTTTCATACCAGGTTTTATTAAATTTGGATCATCCCCAATTATATCTTTATTTTTTTCATATAGTTGTTGCCATGTAGTATTATATATTAACGCTATACTTGATAAAGTATCACCACTTTTAACTTCATATATAGTTTCATTACTTTTTTGAATACTATTTTCGGTTACCCATCCTAAATTATCAATATGATAAGGAGTACTACCATTCATATTAATATATGTTATTTTACCAACATGATTTACTAATTTTTTACCAGGTTTATTTCCATAACTATTAAGATGAACTATTCCATTAACTATAACACTCTCACCAATATTATAATTGCTACTTATAGAACCCTCATTATATGTTTGACTATAAACTTCAGGATCTAAAAATTTATTAGTGCTTAAATCTTTAATTGATAAATGTAAATGAATTCCTGTAGACAGACCTGTCATACCTGTTGTACCTAAAACACTATTTTTAGTAACATTAGTATTATTGTTAATTAATATTTGATCTAAATGATAATGTTGGAATTCTACATTTAAACGTGGGTATTTCACAAATACATACTTAGCCCCGTATTTATCTGCTCCTACATTAGTAACAATACCATCTTCTATCGCATATTGTTCAATTTTTAACCTATCAGTTCCGTAATCGCTACCATTATGAAATGTACTAGTTTGTACTCCATTAATATCTAATGTTGTACGATAACCATATCCACTAGTCAAATAATTATTTTTACCTTTGAAAATTAAATCACTGATTTTACTCATAAATTTCTCCTTTATATAAATTGATCCCATACTATCAATAAATAATAAAAAGATTTTTCTTTTTACAATATATATTATGTCCATCATATAAATATGACTTGGCTATAAACTATTAAA
>CAYJJT010000130.1:0-2696 GCA_964370575.1 uncultured Muribaculaceae bacterium
AATCGTCTTTCTTCTGCAAATGGATAATAGTCTTTTGTATCTAAAAAGTATTTTATTTTAAATGAAATGAAATCTTAACTTTATTTCCTTTACATTTCTTTTTAAAAGATTAAATTTTATGTCTAATTCATTTAATAATCTCTCAGATATATAATAGTCATTATTTTTAATATTATTTATTTCTATTTCTAAATTATTAATATTATTTATTAATTGTGTAATTAAAACTTTTTTCATAAAAAATAAAACCTCCTATCTTTATTAAAATTATATCATACATATAATATATTGCATTATATATATATATATATAATGCTAGAATATAGTTATAATTTATTAAGGAGTTAATATGTATAATAATCTAGATAGTTTAATTGAAAATTTACTAAATTGCCAAGAATGTAAGGGAAAATTCGGATTTACTCCTCATCCAATATTTCTTGGCAATGAAAAGTCTAAAATTGTTCAAATAAGTCAAGCACCATCAGCTACTGTTCATGAAACTTTAAAACCTTTTACCGATAAAAGTGGTGATAAGTTGAAATATCAATGGTATCAGATATCCGATGATGAATTTTATAATCCTGATAACTTTTATATAGCGGCACTTGCTCATTGCTATCCTGGAAAAGATTCTAGAGGTAATGATAAGTTGCCACCAAAAATTTGTTATGATAAATGGATTAAAGAAGAATTAAAATATATAAACAATGCATTATATATTTTGATAGGAGCTAAAGCAGCAAAAGTTTTTTTTCCTAATGAAAATTATAATGAACTTATTTTCAAAAACAATTATATGAATGGAACTTTAACTATCGTGCTACCTCATCCTTCTCCCTTAAACATTAAATGGTTTAAGGATCATCCAGATTTCTTGGATGAAAGACTACCAAAAATAAGAAAAATAATACATAGTACATTAAATAAAAAATAAGCAAACTTTAATTGCTTATTTTTTTATATTATCTTGTTTGAAAAATATTATGAACTTATTTTGCCTTTTTCTTCAAATCTTTTACTATATTTATTAATAACTTGGTCTAATGCATCCTCACCTTTGATACCTAACTCTTCACATAATGCAAATAAAGAAAATAAGCAATCTCCAATTTCAAGTTCTAAATTACTTGTATTAGAGTATTTTTTAGAACCATAATCACTTCCCTTTATTAATTCTTTTCCAAGTTCTCCAACTTCACTAACTAAATCTGTATATCTTATTTGATATCCACACTTTAAATTATATACTTCTATTATTTCTTTTACTTTATTTTGCATACGATTTCTCTCTTTCTTAATATAATTAATATTTATTCATTTAAGGATGTTGAATTTTTTCCTTATATTTTTATTTTTTTAATTTAGTCTATTACTTTTTTTATTATCTATTAATATTTCTTTTATAATTTCTTTTTTATATTCATTAACTTGATCACCTTTGTTATATGAAGTTAAACTACTATGATTTCCTGGAAATTTTCTAAATACACTATTTACTCCTAACTCCTCATATATTCTTTCTTGATTATCGAATCTTTCTTGAACATCACTTCCTAGAAGTGTATGAATAATATGAACTTCTGAATCAGTATAATTATCAGAATATCCAGCAATATATTTATCATCTTCTATTATAGGTATATCATTTCCTTTAGAATCTAATTCAGGTACTCTAACACCATTTAAATTTATCATTTTCCTTTTGTAAATAGCTGGGTCATTATTATCTTCATTTCCAATATAATATAGTTGTTTTACATTTTTAAAAGATTCAAAGTCAAATTCTGGTAAATCATTTACTCCTAGAGGAAAATTAAGTTCTTCACCTTTATAATTTTTTAACGGAATTATTCCTAATCCTGTTCCTCCACCTGAAATTAATAATTTAATTAATTTTGGATATAAGGCAGTAAATAAATTAGCAAACTTAGATCCTGTTGAGTAACCTTCAATAATTATTTTTTCTTCAACATTAATTTTTTTTGCTTCTAAAAACTTTTTAGCATCTTCTATGATATTGACAACTTGTAGTGGTAAATCATAACAAAATTTCTTAATTTCAGCTATTTCATCATCACTTATCATTTGTTTTTTGTCAAAACTTTGTGCATCTTTAATTAAAGAAACATCATTTTTATATATTCTACTACCTAAAGCTTGTGCAAAAAAACCGTGTACTCTTGGAATATGAGGTGTTAATAATGGCATTTTTAGATCACTAGCTAACCACATACTTAAATTTTGTTCACATGTACTTTCACTTGCTACTTTTAATGCATCTTTTAAATTAAATGAATTAGTATAACTAGAATTACACGCCCCTAATATTAAAGTAGTAACTACTTCACAATTTTCAGGTATGAATAAACTATACCCCATATTATAATTATCTGGACTAGGATTTATGAGATAAACTTCTCCTTTTATACTTATATCATTTACTTTAATATCAATATTTTTTATTTCCATAATATCACTCCTATAAACTATATTTACATTATATCATATAAAAAAGACTCAAGCACTTGCTTAAATCTTATTCGTTTTTTATTTTTTAATTTGCATATGATCGATTTATCCTTTAAGAGGATGACTACTTCACTTACTGATATTTTTTAGAATCGATTTTAGCTTCAAGCTCAGTAGTAATTCCAGGAATTTTGTTGTCTTTTGTAATTGTAATTAATTCTTCT
>CAYJJT010000131.1:0-2653 GCA_964370575.1 uncultured Muribaculaceae bacterium
AAAGAAATTATTTATTATAATGATCAATTATTACTATGGGCTAAATCGTTGCCTAGTATAATTATGTAACAAATTATAACTAGATGATATGAAAGGAAAAAATTAAATGAAACTTATAAAAACTGAAGAATGTCCTATTTGTAAAATGGAAACAGGATTAGTCTCTAAATCCGGATTTAAATATAACAAATCATATGTATGTCGCAATTGTGCAAAAAAACTCACTGCTTTAGGAATTACAATTTTTAATATTAAAAAATACACAATAGATGAATTAAGATTAAAAATTGGAATATCATCTAATATTGAAGAAAAAAGTAAAATTGAAATTAATCAGTTTAATGCTGAAAGAAAAATAGGTAATTATATTTACTTTGATAATACAAATAAAAAGTTCGCTTTTCCAGTTAAAATTATGAACGGTCTAATTAATGATTTAACAGTTTACAGTTACTATGAAATTTTAGACTACGAATTATTAGAAGATGGTAATACTGTTTGTAATGGAGGGATTGGTAAAGCTTTAATTGGTGGAGCTATCCTTGGTAGGACTGGAGCAATAATTGCGAGTAATTCAAGTCGTAAACAAAAAGAAATTTGTACAAATTTACAAATTAAAATTACTTTAAACAATATAGCAATACCAGTTGTATATATAAATATAATTACGACAAAAGTGAAAAAAGATAGTTCATTATATAAAAAGCAATATTCAACAGCTCAAGAAATATTGTCAATTTTAAATATAATTTGTACTCCAGATAAAGCTGAAATAAATAACAAAGTAAATTTAGATAGTACTTTTTCATCAGCTGATGAAATAATAAAATATAAACAACTTTTAGATAATGGTATTATATCGCAAGCAGAGTTCGATCAAAAAAAAGAACAACTTTTAAAATTATAGATAAAACAGTTTATCATTAATTTTAATAATGAAATTAAAAATAGTAAATAGAAAAATCAAGCTAATTTGAGCTTGATTTTTTAATATCGTTTAATAGTTCCAAATACCCTGTTTTCCAGGTATTTCTTCATTTATATTTATTTTTTTTACATTCTCTAGTTTCCATGCATAGCCTTCTCTTATTTTATTTCCATAAACCAGTGTATTTTCTTTATTAATTTCTTCTGATTTCTTTTCATCTAATTTTATACAATCTACTATATCAACTTCTGCAATTATTCTTTTTTTAGGAAATTCTAAATTTAGATGACTATATTTATTTAAATATTCTTTATCAACCCCTGCTCCATCATGAATTAATATTTTACCTCTATAATTATATTTCCAACTTCTAAATTCATACTTTTTATACCCTTCTGCTACTAATGTAGCCCATGGTTGTTTTAAAGTTATTACCTTCATTCATTTACTCCTGTTCTAATTTTTTTATATAATTATATTCTATTATTTTTATATTGACCTCTACATCTAGTCTATTCTTTACTAAATTATACCATATCATGTAATATTATAAAATAATTCCCTATAATGATTGTTTTATATTTGTTATCGAGATAAATGACTTAACTATCTATCACTTTTTTTCTTATAAATATTGATATAATTAATACACTAAATAAATTATATAGTGTTTTACTATATTTGTAATAATCAGTTGATTCATAAAGCTAATTAATTTATAATATATATTACAACAACTAATTAATTTATTCAGAGATAAATCTTTGTAAAATGGTAGTTTTTTTGTAAATATATTTTCGTTATTTTCATCTATTTTATAGCAATAGAATAAATAATATGAAAATTAAAATTTTTAGGAGTAATTAATATGATTTATATAATAGTATTTGCAGCAATTATGGGTACTTTAGGACAACTAGTCGATAAGCATTTAGTAAATTTAGGAATTAGCAGAAAAGAATATTTTTATTTAATGTGTCTATCAATGATTCCATATAGTATTGTAATGTTATTAATAGAATTTAAAACAAATAATTTTTATTTTGATTTTCAAATACCATTAGTAATTTTAATTGTTTTGGCTATGGTATTTAGATATGTTAAACAGCATACAGTTGTTGGATGTTTATCACATTTAAATCCTTATGAAGATTCAGCTTACTTATCACTAGGAATAGTTTTAGCATATATAATTGATGTAATAATTGGTTCTGAAAATTTATTCATATTTAATGCTCTTTCAGTTATTGGAATAGTAATTGGTGTATTTCTTGTTTCAAATAGTAAATTAGAAATAGGTCAATTAAAAAAGGATTTAATTATTAGAATTTGTACATCTTTAATAATAAGTTATATTACATTTTTCATATTAAAATATATAACTAATGCATCATACTTATTTATTGTTAATCTAGCTCTTGTGATATTATTTACTAAAACACTTCTTCCTCCAATTGTAAAAAGAAATAAATCAGATAGGAATAAAATTATCAAATGGGTATTTATACAACAATTTTGTGGATTTGGAACATTGTATTTATCAAATATATTAATAAATTATTCTGTAACTTTATCTTCTTACGTAAGACCTTTAACAATTCTTTTATTAGTAATATTTCCTTATATAACAAACAAGAAAATAAAACCAACTTTAAAACAACTTTTAGGTGTTATATTAATAATCATATCAATTATTATAATTAATAATTAATATAAATAAAATAT
>CAYJJT010000132.1:0-2646 GCA_964370575.1 uncultured Muribaculaceae bacterium
GTAACATTTAAAATTTCTTTTATCTTCTTAGCATAAACAAGCATTGAATCATCATAAACTTCATTTTTGTTATGCAGATCATAAATATCGCTATTATATTTATCAATGCCAGCTTCATCTCTACGAACATTTTTCTTTTTCCAGTATTCATCATAACTTTTTGTAAAGTAATGATTACAGTGAATCTCTTCAATAGGAACAAAGCATCTCTTTTCAGCATGCGGCCTATGCACTTCTATGAAATAGGTTTTATTTGGCTTAGTAATTGACTTTGTTTCACCCCAGCCCTTATTGTCACGATAAAGGAAATTTTCAATTACAAGTCCTTCAGGCTTCTTTTTATGATGAGAATCTCCAAAAATATACCACTCAAGAATTACAGAATCAAAATCATCATATTTCTCTAAAAAGCTAGCAATAGTAATATCTTTTTTAGGTAAAATAAATTCATCTAAATCTACCACAATAAGCCACTTTGTTTCTAGACGAAATGCTTTTAGTGCGTTATTATAAATTTCAACTTGCTTACTTAATCCTGGATAATCAGTAAAAGTTACAAGACCAGCATCAACATAAGGCTTTATAATTTGATGAATATTATCTGTGCTATTGTTATTGTAAAGATAAAAATGCTCAACACCCATAAGTTTATAATATTCAAGCCATTCTGCAATATAGTCAGCCTCATTTTTCAAGCACGCAACAAGAGATAAATTATATTTGAAATCTTTATAGTTTTGATATTTTTTTACAGCCCAATAAGAATTCCAGTTATTTTCACCAAATTGAATATAACGCCTTACCATTGGGCGAATCATTCTTGAGGGAATAAATGCAGAAACAATATTTGCAAGAGCCTTATAAAATTTCCCATATTTTCCAGCAAATCTATTTATTCTTACACTTGATGTATTACTCATTCTCTTCCCCTCTTAGCTGTTGATCACAGATAGTATTATTGATCACTTCTAGTACATTTCTTTCAAAGAGTTCTTCTGTAAAATTGTCTACATAAATTCTTTTAGCACTTTTGCCAATTTCTTTCAAATTTTGCTTATGATTATACACTTTTAGCATACATTCTTTTAATGCTTCACTATCCGCCTCAAAAATAAAACCATTTACCCCATGTTCAATAAAGAAAGCTGTGCCTGTTTGCTTTGAGGTAAGCACCACTTTTTCAAGCATAAAGGCTTCTGTACACACCATTGGCATAGGGTCATCACGAGAAGGGCAAACAATACAATCAAGAGAATTGATTTCTTTTAAACTTTCTTCATAAGAAAGTTGCCCTGTGCAAATAATGCCTTCTTGTTCTGCAATTTTCTTGATTTTCTGCGAAAATTTTCTCTTATCAACTTTACCTATGATTTTAAATAAACAATTTTCTTTAATTTCTTGTGGAAGCCTTTGAATAGCTTCTACAAAAATATCATGCCCTTTTCTTTCCGAGCAATGCCCAACAATGCCAAAAGAAAGTTTATCCGTTTTAGGTTTAGTAGCTATCTTTTCAAAATCTAAAGGCTTTATCCCATAAAGCAAAGTGTGTGATTTACTTTTATCTATATAGTTATCAGTAAAAGACTTTGAATATTCTCCAACTGAATACACTTCATCAATGGTTTTAAAGAGATTAGAGATATCACCATTTGCGCTTTCTCGTTCTGATGCAAAGCGTGCCTCATGTATCCATGCTATTCGCTTAGCAGGCGATTGAATAAAATTTGCAAAACGCAAAGATGGCATAGTATTAAAAAAAAGAATTTCAAAAGAATTAAAAAATTCTCTCATTTTATTCTCTTGAAAAAGCAATTTCATCAATAAAAGAGGTTCAACATAATACTCTATACCCTCTGCTTTCAATTCTTTTTCCATATCACCAAAAGAGGGAGAAATGACAACGGGCTCATAGTTATGCTGTTGCAAAACCTTTGCTAAATTAAATAAAGCCCGTGGTGCTCCAGTTAAAGTAAATTCATGTGAAATAAGAAGAATTTTTCTGTTTGCTTGTTTGAAATTTTCAATTTTATTTTCATATTTGTGTTCAATAAAAGCATTTTTCTTCGCACGTGATGATTGCAATGTATAATAAGAGTGAGGATATGGCTGAGTGAATACTTTTTCAGGATTAAAATCTTCTGAAGTTTTTTTGCCATCTTTTAATCCATAGTTTATATAGTGTTCAATAGGCGATAATCCACTGTCTTTCACTTCAGGGTATGCATGAAGATACCACTTTTTATCAAAGAGTTTTGAGCGTGAAATCACTTTATACGCAGGCGAATAAAAAGCTGTTTTTCTTTTAAAATCCAACTCAGAAATAAGGTGCAGAACACGCAAAATTTTATAGTAAAGATAGTGAAAATTCATGCTTTCCTCAGTTCCTTACAAGATTTGTCTAAAACATGCTACTATTATATAGAGCTGCGTATTGTGAATCTTCTCTAGCCATTAGTTCATCATGCGTGCCTTGCTCAACAATTTCACCTTGATTTATTACAACAATTTTATCGGCATGGCGAACAGTAGAAAGCCTATGCGCAATAATAAACACTGTTCTGTCTTTCATAAGATTATTGATTGCTTTTTGTACAACAGCTTCTGATTTATTATCTAATGCTGAAGTTGCTTCGTCTAAAATAACAA
>CAYJJT010000133.1:0-1339 GCA_964370575.1 uncultured Muribaculaceae bacterium
TTTAGGTTTGGTGCAATTGTTTTGCCATAGGGTTTTAGTTATGCACAGCGGGCTTTGTATGGAACAAGGGGATACCGCAGAAGTTTTTGCAAATCCGCAGTCTGCCTATACAAAACTGCTTGTTGAGGCAGCTTTATAAGAATTGGAATAGCTAGAAGCATAATCTAGTTTATTAAATTCTGTAAATACAAATAGTTAGATTTTTTTAAAGGAGTTGTTATGTCAGTTTCACAAGAAGAATTAAAAGCAAAAGTTGCAGAGGCTATAGAAGCAGGAAAATCTTCTGTAATCAGTAGTATTTCAGAAGAGTTAAATGTTTCTGCTTGGGATGTTGCTCAGGTAATGCCGTACGAAGTTTGCGGAATTATTAAAGCAGAAGACTTTGAAAATGTATGGAAAGAAATGTGCGAGTGGGATAAAGTTATCTTTATTATGATTCACTTAGGTACAGTATTAGAAATTTCTGGTAAATTAGGTGAAGGCAATTTTGGACATGGCTATTATAATGTAAGCCATGCAAATGGTTCATGTATTGGCGGACATTTAAAAATGGATGATTTAGCAGGAATTGCCTTTTTATCAATGCCATTACACGGCTCTGAAAGTAGAAATGTAGCTTTCTTTAATAAAGAGGGTGAAGTGAAATTCTATGTTTTTGCTGGGCGTGAGAATAAGCAAATTATTGAATCTGTTAAAGTGTCATTTGATAAGATTAAAGAACAATATTCAAGCAACAAGTAATTGCCTAAATAGAATACTATTCACAAGTTGTAGTTCTAACTAATATGGATTGTTTATGTATATAGCTAATAATGAAGAAAAACTATCGCCCATTCTGGAAAATTATTTAGAGATAATTTTCCATGAAGAATATTCAGAGGGCATAGCGCGTACGGGAACAATAGCTCAAAAAGCTCAAGTTGCAAGTTCGACGGTAACAAGTGCGCTAAAAGCTCTTCAAAAGCTTGGTTATGTTGACTACCAACCATATCAACTTATTAAGCTTACAGACAAGGGGCGCATGCTTGCTTCAAGAATAGCACATAAGCATATGGTGTTAGAGGAGTTTTTGCACTCCATATTACTGCTAGCTCCTGAAAAAGCTGATAGTGTGGCCTGTGAACTAGAGCATATTTTAGATGATGAAACCTTTACACAGCTAAGTAAACTTACGCTTATTGTAAATACAATGCCTGAAATATCAAGTTTATTACGCGAAAAGATGTCAAAAAAGACATTAAGAAAACAATAGACTACAGAAAATAAATTAAAAATAAAAAGCCATATTGCAGAAGATGGCTTTTTATTTTAGTTTTTTATATTTCTTGTTCTAAGGGTG
>CAYJJT010000133.1:1349-2638 GCA_964370575.1 uncultured Muribaculaceae bacterium
ATATAGAGTGATGGAACAAGTGCTAGTGTGATAATTGTGGCAATTATAATGCCAAATGCAAGTGAAATTGCTACAGGACGAAGTGTTTGTGCCTGTGAAGAACCTTCAAAAAGCATTGGCACAAGCCCAATAAATGTAGTAAGTGTTGTAAGTAGAATTGGTCTAAAGCGTCTAATTCCTGCGGCATGCATTGCAGTGCGGGCATCGCTTCCTTTGCGCATTTCCTTATTTGCAAAGTCTATAAGAACAAGTGAGTCATTCACCACAAGACCACACAGAGCAAGAACCCCCATAAAGGATACTACGCCAAGCGTTTGCCCCATAATATAATGCCCGCCAATAGCTCCAATAATCGAAAAAGGAATAGCAACCATGATAATGAGCGGTTGACTGTAAGATTTAAAAGGAATAGCAAGCAAAACATAAATTGCAAGTAATACGAAAACTAAACTTTGGTAAAGAGCGTCCATATTTTGCTGAATTTCTCTTAAATTACCGCTTTTTTCCCATGTTGTGCCAGGATATAGCGCGGCAATTTGTGGCAAAATAGTTGCGTCAAGCTCATTATACAAAATAGTTGCTTCCGAGCTTGGTGTTACCGTAGAAGAAACATTTAAACTTCTTTGTCCATCAGTTCTACGTATGGATGTAGGAGCGTATTCTGTGCTAA
Organism: uncultured Muribaculaceae bacterium; assembly: GCA_964370575.1. Classification (GTDB taxonomy): domain Bacteria; phylum Bacillota_I; class Bacilli_A; order RF39; family UBA660; genus MGBC107952. Next base: position 2,020 of record CAYJJT010000133.1, read on the forward strand.
TAGTCACGGTATCACGTAAATACACCTCATTGCCATCAGGCGTACGTAGAACAAGGTTTAGAAGAGTTGTGTCGTCGGCTCTTTCATGTTGTGGCAAGCTTGTTTTTACAACAATTTCATCCCTTCCTCTTTGTTGGCGAAGTACAGTAACACCCTCAAATGCTTCATATATTTGTTGGCTTATTGTACTAGCTGTAAATCCTAATTGTTCCCCCATTGGGGTCATTTTTATAATGTATTCTTTTACTTGATCAGATGTGCCTGATTCAGCCTCTGATACCATTGGTAAATTGCCTAATTCTTCAACAAGGGCAGATGCAGCTTGCTGTAAAATATCATTGTCAGTGTTAGATAATTTTATAGTCAAATTCTTGCCTGAGCCAGCTCCACCCCTGTCAGACATAAATGTAATAGATTCAGCATTCCTAATTTCGCCTGTTTGTTTGCGCCAAAGTTGAGTTACCTCAAGTGTGCTAAGTGGGCGTGTGTCTTCATCAGTTAAATACATAAGCCCTAGAAGAATATTTCCTCGTACACTTACGTATACTCCAGTAGAGAGCTTCTCGCCTCCATTTTCTTTTATCACATGCTGAGCAGCCTCTGCTACTTGCGTTTGAAT
>CAYJJT010000134.1:0-995 GCA_964370575.1 uncultured Muribaculaceae bacterium
CTCTCCCTTTTTACAACTAATCTGCTTAGTAGCTAATCCTATACTTTTTAAATATTCCTTTATTAAATTTTCAACATCTATATAGAAAGCATTATTCTTCATTAATCTTCCTCTAGTTATAGATTGAAGTATTTTTAATAAATCTTTTTCTATTATTCCCATGTATTTATATGTCACTTGCTCTGAATATTCTTCTTCATCTATCTTTTCTATATTTAACTTTCCTTCTGCTTTTTTTAAAGTTTCTTGATATTGAGATAACATTTTTGAAAATATTTTTCCCTCTTCATAGTCTGAGTTCTCTATATATTTTTTTATTTTCTCAATACCTACTACTAGGTTTTCAAGAGTACTTTTATAGTCATCAATTTCTTTAAATAATATTTTTGGTTTAGCAACTTCTATTTCAGATTTTATTTCTGCAACTTCTTCTGATTTCTTTTCTATTTTAATTTCTTCTTTAAATTTTTCTTCCACTTTTTCAATTGTTTCTATTTCTTTTTCTTCTATAGTCTCTTTCTTTACTTTTTCAACTTCATTTATTCTTTTGTTCAAGTTTTCAAAAATTTCAGATAATCCCTTAAGGTAACTTCCTACCTCTTGTAATTTCTCTTCTAAAGATTTTATTTTATTATCTATTTCCTTTGTTTCTTTTTCTTCATTTTTATTTATAGATAAATTTCTAAGATATTTTTCTATTTCTTCTATTTTCTTCTCTAAGTTTTCTATTTTCTCCTTGTAGCTACCATAATTATTGGTTTCTGCTAATTTTCCTAGATAATTTCCTATATCAGATATTTTCTTTTCTTGTTCTCTTATCTTATTAATAAGCTCTATTAATGTTTTATCATCTTTATTCTCATTTTTAGCTTCTGGTTTTTTGTTGTTTTCTATTTCTATTTCTTTTTCTATTCTTTTTATTTTATTTTTCATTTCTAATTCTAAAGCTTTAAAATTTTTAATTACTAATGCTACTACCACTATTGTTAATGCAA
>CAYJJT010000134.1:1092-2594 GCA_964370575.1 uncultured Muribaculaceae bacterium
TCATACTATTTCTCCTTTTTTTTCATTATATGTATTCTACTTTTAATAATATATTCTTGCACCTCTTCATCTTCATCATAAAATTTAATTTTATATGGAGTATTTTCTATTTCTTTTATCGTTTTATCTAAATTTTCTTTTTCTGTATAGCTAACTCCAACTATATTTCCATAATTATAATCATCATTAGTCATTTTTTTTCCTTCTACAATTTTTGCATTTAATTTTTCTATATGAAGGCTCTTTAAATAATTTTCTAATAAATCCTCAAATTTCACATAAAATTTTTCATTTTTTATCTTACGTCCTCTTGTTACACTTATTAATATTTTTATATAATCTCTTTCTACTATATCTAAATATTTCTTTGTAACTTCTTCTGAATATTCTTCTTCATCAATTTTTTTTAAATTTATTTTCTCTTTAATTTTTTCTAATGACTTTTTATATTGCTCCATTTGCTTTAAATAACTTTCTGACTTTGACTCATCTTTTAAAAACTTTTTAATTGGTTTTAGTCCCTCAATAAACAAATTATGTATTTTATCATAAGTTTCTATTTTATCAAATAGAAAAACTTCCTCTTTCTTTTTTTCCACTATATTATTTAAAGAATTTATTGCTTCTTGTTTCTCTCTAACTTGAGTAGTTTCTATATTAGATTTTTCTTGTCTAATCATTTATTGTTTATTTTTCTCTTTTTTTTCTAATATAATTTTGTATTCTGGCTTGAGTACAGGTACACTCATTGTTCCTATACTATAGTAACATTTTTTATTCTCTAATTGTTTAAATCCTCTTCCTCTTTCAAGAAGAGTTGCTAAACTAAGAACTTCTAACCTCTCTTTCATTCCTACTCCTTACTCAAGGACACTATCTTGATCATATGTTATTTCTGTTTTTTCCATGATAATATTATCACTGAAATCAACTACTGTTGCACTTAACTTCATTATTCCCTCTTTAGTAATCTCAAATTCAAGCTTTATTCTTGTATTGTCTTTTTTTAATCCTTCTTGTAGATTAATTAAAAGCTCTTCTATTTGAGTACATCCTTTTCCAGGTCTTTTTATATTTGGATAATTTTCAACATCTCTTTCATATAATTCTATTTTTAGCTGTCTTTGATTATCTTTATTTAATTGGTAGTATTTTTCTACCTTAGCATCTGAATATTTTGTTCCTGCTAAAAGTAATGGGCTAAAGCTTCTTGGCATTCCATCTATAGTTGCTAGTACTCCTATATCATTTGCTAATATCTGCTCCATATCTCCCATGTCATCTAATTTTGTTGCTAATATACAAGCTCCCTTTGAAATAAGAGTTGCAGTATCTTCACTAAGTGACACATTTCTTTTAAAATACTCTGTAGTTTTTACATGAACTGTTGGAATTAATGAACTTCCTCCTGTAAGTATAATGCTACCTATATCTTCTATTATGACATTATTATTTTTTACAAGTCTATCTATTATACTTATAGTTTTATCAATATCTTCCTC
>CAYJJT010000135.1:0-2585 GCA_964370575.1 uncultured Muribaculaceae bacterium
AGCTGAAAGCCTTACTGCACGAGAAGAATTAACTAAACTAGGGTTTAACACCCTTTTACAAAGACAGGAGGATTAGGTATGGATTTCGATGTAACTTCAATTTTAAGCATATTAATCACAGTATTAGGAACAGTCATAACAGGTTTTTTAATTCCTTGGCTTAAAAGCAAAACAAACGATGAAAACTGGATCACAATTACATCATGGGCACAAACTTTTGTAAAATGTGCTGAACAAATTTATAATGACCAGGGCGGAGAGCAGAAAAAACAATATGTTTACACACGTTTGCAAGAGGAATTAAATAAATTAGGTATAAAATTTTCGGAAGAAGAACTTAACGCAGCAATAGAAGAAGCCGTTTTTAACCTTACAGGTGGTCAATTGGAAATTATCGAAAATGAAAGAATTGAACTAAATTAATAGAAAGGTTGGGGAAAATGGGAATTAGCGAATTAATTGTATCAATTGCGGAAAACGGAATTTTAATAGTTGTTGCTGCAATTTTTCTTTTTATTATGTATAAACAAAATAAAATTCAAGCAGAAAACTATAACAAGTTGTTTGATAAAATGCTAGAAGATAACGACCATAACGAAGAAAAAGAAGAAAAAGCCAAAAAATATGAAAAAAACATAAATCAAATATTAAGCGATTTATTATATTCAACCGATTCTGCAAGAACTTTCTATATACGTTTCCACAATGGCGGACATGATTTGAATAAAATGTCTTTTTTAAAAATGTCAATGACAAATGAACGTGTCCGTGCTGGTATACTTCCCATGTCAAACGATTTTACAAATCAATTTCGCAGTGTTTTCGTTTATCCACTTACCGAAATAGCTGAAAAAGGCGAATTTCTAACAGCAAACACTTCCGACCTAAAAGAAAAAGATAATGCTACATATTTATTTTTATATTCACGCGGGGTTTACCGTTCTTATTTAGTTGATATTAAAAACGCAAACGGAACTGTAATTGGAATTGTAGGTGTTGAATATATGAAGAAAGATATTAGTTTTCCAATCGAAGAAATGAAAGAAAAAACTCTTGAAGCAAAAATGAGAGTAGAGGCGGCTATTTATGTTGAGTAGTGAGATTTTAATTAAAATTATAGCTAGTGTAATTTTAGGTTTGCTTCCACAAGTATTTTTTTGTTATAATATCATCAAATTTAGTAAAGGTGCTAATTACAAAAATTTTATTCATATACTAGGAATTATGGTTTTATTCAACTTCCAAATAAGAACTTTAGAGAATACAGTAATAGCAATACTTTTAATTATTTTTTCTTTTTGGTTTTTGTCTAAGAAAGTATTCATATTCGATTTAACTGTTTTTATGTTTACATATACGATGTTATTTCTTCTTGACGGAGTTTGCTACTTTTTAAACGACAATTACTGGATAGGTTATTCTGTAAATTTAGTCACAATATTAACACTTCCTTTTATTTTTAAAACAAATATTAAAAGGTGCTATAATTATTTTTTGACAAGATGGAACAAAACAGAAAATAAAGGTTTAAAATCTATTACAATAAGAAATATTAGTGTTGTTACCGTTAATGTTGGCTTAATAATTTTGAACTTTTATATAAAATTACAACAGTAAAGGAGGTGAAAAAATGAATTGGGACGATTTTTTTGGAAAATTTCCGCTTAAATGTTGGGGATTTTTTTGCAACACTGAAAAAGGAGAATAGTAATGTTTAAAAGAAAATTAGTAAAAATGTTACCCTCAATTATATTTTTTATAATTGAAACCGCACTGATATTTATTGTATCAGCTATTTTGCAAAATTCTTTCATAGAAACTTTATCAGTGATTATTGTATTTATTACATCAAGACTGTTTATCGGAAAATCAAAGCATTATAAATCCCCGTTAAAATGTCTTTTATGGTCTACTACAGTTGTAGTATCATTAGTTTTGGTTTGGCAAATATCTTTAATTATAGGTTTCTTTTCAATTGTTTTAGCAGCTCTTTTCATTTCAGAACGCGCTGACCTCAATGATACTTATCAATATTCTTCTAACATTGAAACTAAACACAAATTACAAAAGATTACAAACAAAGCAGAATTTAACAAAATAGTTGACAAAGTTGCTCTTTCGTCAGAACAAAGACAACTTTTAAATCTTTACTATTTACAGAAACTTAACTTACAACTCATTTCAGAAAAATTAAATATTGAATATTCAACTGCTAAAAAATATCATTCGCAAGCCTTGAATATTCTTTCTTCGGAACTCGCTACAATATAGCGAGTTCTTTTTTTATATACTTTTCGTAGCTTTTTTATTTTGGGCTTAGTGGTAGAATTAAATTAACAACATTAAAGGTGGTTTTTATGAACGGAACTCAAATACAAATTAATTATTCCTCTGTTTTTTCCGATGATAATAAAAATTTATATACCAAAGACTACAGTGGAAACATCGAATGCATCGGCGTTACTAAAGAAGAATATTTAGCTTTAAAGGAAGATTGCGAAATGGCTCTTTTAAAAGCTGAAGAATACTTCGAAGAATTAGTGGAAGCGGGATTAAAGGAAAGACCGAAAACAGAAGCTGAAAGA
>CAYJJT010000136.1:0-215 GCA_964370575.1 uncultured Muribaculaceae bacterium
AATATCGCCATCAGTTTTTATTTCATTTTCATTATGATAAATCTTATGACCATCTGATGCCATCAACTTAATATTTCTTGACAGAGAGCAGTTGTCTCCTATAATTACTTTATGATCGTTTCCTTTCACCACCATATAAGTGTCTCTCCCAATAAGAGTATTCTTTCCTACCTCAATATACAATGATTTCCCCGTTTTTGAAAAAAAACAATTTT
>CAYJJT010000136.1:225-2580 GCA_964370575.1 uncultured Muribaculaceae bacterium
ATTTTTCATAATAGTTACATTATCTGTAAGCCAAACATTATTTTCTATTGTAATATTACCATTAGTTTTTATTTCATTTTTATTGTGATATATTTTATGTCCATCTGATGCCATAAGTTTTATATTTCGTGATAAGGAACAATCATTTCCTATAACTATTTTATGTTCATCTCCTTTTACTACCATATAAGTATTTTTTCCAATAAGAGTATTTTTTCCTACCTCAATATAACAATCATTTCCCCTTATTTCAAAAAAAACATTTTGTAGGCTAGAATTTTCTTTGAAAAGAATTTTATTGTTTTTTCCTCTAATTTTAAATGTAGAGTTTCTTATGTTTGCATACTCATACCCTAAAATTTTACAAGTATTATCTTTATAAATTTTGTTTCTTAAATAAAATTTAATTTTTTTTAACATTTTTCCTCCAAATACTCATTCCTTACCTAAGTAATCTCTATTTTTATTTTCCCTCTTCATCTTTATAAAATTATATCTCCCTGACACCTTTCTTTTAAAATTAAATAATTTATTTTTAGGAAAGATCCCTATTCTTCTAATTCTAAAAATATCATCAGCAAAAGATATGCTTCCTGAATCAGTTGCCACAGCAAAAGTATAGCCAACTTCTTTTACCATTTCTTTTACTTCTTCCGTTAGTTCCCCATAAGGATATGCAAAAGAAATTAATTCTTTTCCAAGAATTTTCTCTAAATTTCCTTTAGAGTTTTTTATTTCTTTCATCGCTTCTTCTTTTGATAAAGTTGGTAAATGAGGATGAGTTGAGGTGTGCCCTCCAAATTCAATCCCATACTCTTGTAACTCTAAAAGTTCTTGATTTGTCATCAAATCAAATTTTTTCTCTGGATTTTTGGAATTATCCACATCCCATTTATTATATTTAACCTCATCTAAAATATATATAACACATTTGAAATTATATTTTTTTAAAATTGGATAAAGAGTAGTATAATTATCTTTATATCCATCATCAAAAGTAATCATTACCCATTTATTGTTTTTATCAAATCTTTTTTTATAATTACTATTCAATAAATCTTCAAAAGTAATTGTCTTGTATCCGTTGGCTTTAAGATATTTCATCTGCTCATCAAACTGACTATCAGTTACATATATCCCATGAACACCTTTTTCTTCATCAGATTTAATTACTCTATGATACATTAAGATAGGAATTTCATACTTTCGTTTCTTTATAATCTCTCTTTGATATACTTTTTCAATTTCATCTACGATATTTTCTATAGAGAATTCTTTTATTGCTTCATATTTTAAAAACTCTAATTCTTTATAAGATATATTTAGTGCCTTTTCAATTTCACTCTCTAATCTTTCCCATTCAAATGAAGTGTCTAAAGTTGTAGATATATCTCCAAAATTAGATTCTAATCCGCTAGAAAAAGTTTCTTTTGTTATTGTGCCAACTAGTTTGGCTTCTCCTATTGCAATAACTGGAATTTTTGAAAGAAGGCTTTCTATAGCAACTCTTCCTGCTCCAATGACAAGAGAAGATTCCATGATTTTTTCATTAACATTATTAATATATCCTAAAAAATCAACTTGAGATTTAAATTTTTCAAATCTTGCTGGAATATCTTTTCCACCAATCACTTGAACTTTAATATCGTCTTTTTTAGCAAGAATCTCCAAAGCTCTATATGTCATATCTCCTTTAGGACCAGAAAGTCTACCAATAATAGATATTATTTTTTTATCATCTGATTTTTTATTATATTGATTTTTAAAAACATCAGTATCAATCATATTTCTTAAAACTTTTATTTTAGAATCAGAAACTCCAAGGTCTCTTTTTATATGGTTTTCTATATTTTCACATACAGCAAAGGAATAATCTCCAAAACCTTTATTTAATTTCCTACTTAAATGAACTGGTTGTCTTCCATGAATTGTAGTTATTAAGGGTATCTTTGCTATTTTACAAGCTATTGCTGAACTCCAAGAAGATGCTCTTGAATGAGCATGAACAACCTGAATATCTTTTTCTTTTATTATTTTTAATAATTTTTTAACTTGAGATATTCTGTTTTTTAATTTTCTTTTATTAAATTCAATTTTTTCGTATTCAGCCTTTGTTGGTTTAGTTAAAGTATCCGATACTATATATACATTATTTTCTTTTTTTATAAGTTCATCAGCAAGTGTTGTAGCATAAACCTCTGCTCCAGTGACTTCTAGCTGTGAAAGTGCTTGTAATATATTCATTATTTTCTAGCATATAAGTATTCTATATATGCTCCTCCTTTTATAGTTTTAATATTATAGCTTTTATATTTCAGTGTATTTATCTAATCCATTTTTAGCAAACCAAATATT
>CAYJJT010000137.1:0-2560 GCA_964370575.1 uncultured Muribaculaceae bacterium
CTTTTATAACTACTGCATTAGCCCATTCTTTATTATTATAATCATACCATTTTTCATAAGTATCAGCTTTATATACGGTACCATCTGGTGATAAAGTAACAGGAATTAAATTATTAGTAATTACAGGATCTCCTCCATTTAATGATTCATCTTGATAATTACTACTTAATTCAAAATTATATTTTAAATTTATATTTATATTTTCATTATTATATAGGGTATTATCATAATATAATACTACTTCAAATTTAGTTTCTCCTGGCAAAATCAAAGTTGAATAAGTAATATTTCTAATTTCCCATTTTATCCGTTCATTTGATATAAATAATTCTTCAATATTTTTCAACAAATATTTATCAGTAGTAGTATTTTTTATTGTCACTTCATAAACTAGCATTGAACTATAATTAGGTAATGATGCATACATTAGTGTTGAATTTTTAGTTAAACTATTTGAATATGTTTCATATGCTCCATCAACCATATCTTTTACTTCTAAGTTAGATATAATTATATCAGGAGGCGCTATAACAACTGCTTCTCCACTTATCAATAAATTTGTTGTTAAAGCTGAATAACCAATACTCATACATAATATAGAGACAGTTAAAAATAATAGTGCCATCAGAGGTGTAATTTTATTTTTCATCTAATCATTCCTAACTTTATCTACTTCTTATTATAACATATATATACAATAATATTTATATTATAGTTATACCCTACTTTAAAAAGAATAATATAAAAGAATATAACTAGTTATATTCTTTTAAAAATTTATATAATTCTTTTGCTACTTTATTAGGCAATATAGTTTCTAACTCATTGACAGTCAATTCTTTTAATTTAGTGATAGTATGATATTTTTTTAATAACTGACTTTTTCTTTTATTACCAATCCCCTCAACACTATCAAGAATACTTTCCAAACTACCTTTACTTCTTATTTGTTTATGATAGTTTATCGTATATTTATGAACTTCATCTTGCATTCTTTCTAAATAATAAAATAAATTACTTCTTTTATTAATAGGTATTTCTACTATAGGATCAAATGCTAATAAAGCATTTGTACTATGATATTGATCCTTCTTTAGACCTACAACCATAATATCTAAATTAAGACTATTAATTATTTCACGAGCAGCGTTAATTTGTCCAGTACCACCATCTACTATAACTAAATTGGGACGTGATAAATTATCACTTAACACTCTGAAATATCTTCTATAAATAACTTCTCGCATTGTATTATAATCGTCATTTTTATCTACACTTATTTTAAATTTACGATAATCATTTTTACTTGGATGACCATTTTTATAAACAACCATTCCACTTACATTATAACTACCAAATAAATTAGAATTATCAAATAGTTCAATATGATCTAAAACTTCTAAATTTAAAATATCTCTTAATTCTTCATTAGCTCCATAAGTACGATCTTCATCTCTTTTTATAAGTTCAAACTTATTCTTTAAATTAATTTTCGCATTCAAATTTGCCATCTCTATTAATCTAAGTTTATTACCTTTTATAGGTTTTTTTACATTCACCTTTAAATATTCACTTAATAAAATTTCATCTACTATACTAGGTACTAATAATTCAGTTGGTGTTAAAAGTGCTTTATCATAAAATTTAGCGATATATCTAGTTAGTTCCTCTTCTAATAAATCTACTAAAGGAAATACATCATTATGACTACCTAATATTTTACCACCACGAATAAATAAAGTATGAACAGATAAATATCCACTATCAATATAATGCCCAAATATATCTCTATTAATAGAATCATTTATTTCAACTCGTTGTTTACTGTTAATAACTTCAATATAATCTAAATAATCCTTTAATTCTTTAGCTTTTTCAAAATTTAATTTTTCACTTTCTTTATACATATCAGACTTTAATTTACTAACTACAATACTAGTATCACCTTTTAAAAATTTAATAATTTCACTTTCCATATTCTTTATAATTTCACTGTCTATTTTATTAGTACAATAACCTAAACATTGATTAATATGATAATAAAGACAAGGTTTTTTTAAATAAGTATTACACTTTCTAAGAGGATATATTCTATTTAACAAATTAACTGTTTCTCTTGCTGCTGTAACATTTGGATACGGTCCAAACATACGTGATCTATTTTTCTTTTTTTTCTTAACATTACGCACTACTAAAAGTCTTGGAACTTCATCACTAGTAAGTTCTATATATGGATAACTTTTATCATCTTTAAGTAAAATATTATATTTAGGATCATATTTTTTTATTAAATTTAATTCTAATATTAGTGATTCATTTTCAGTGTTTACTACCATATAAGTAAAATCTACTATTTCACTCACTAACCTTGCTGTTTTCCCTGTATGTACTCCTCTAAAATAAGAATTAAGTCTATTTTTTAATTTCTTAGCTTTACCTACATATATAATAATACCATCTTTATTTTTCATTAAATAACAGCCCGGTTTATTAGGTACTAATTTTAATTTTTCCTTTAACATAATATCACCCATAACTAAACTTATTGTACCACAAATAT
>CAYJJT010000138.1:0-2550 GCA_964370575.1 uncultured Muribaculaceae bacterium
ATGTAGTTAGTATTGAAGGGGATGTTATTGAAAACTTACCTACTAAGCGAAATAATAAATATAAAGCATGGGTTAATATAATGTATGGTTGTGATAAATTTTGTACTTATTGTATCGTACCATATACACGTGGTAAACAAAGAAGTAGAAAATCTCATTATATAGTAGAAGAAGTTGAGAAGTTAGTTAGTGAAGGTTATAAGGAAGTAACTTTACTAGGGCAAAATGTAAATGCTTATGGTAAAGATTTAAATATTGATTATACAATGGCTAATTTACTTGAAGATGTAAGTAAAACAGGTATTGATCGTATTAGATTCATGACTAGTCATCCTTGGGATTTTTCGCTAGATATGATTGATGTTATAAAAAATAATAGTAATATAATGCCATATATTCATTTACCTTTACAAAGCGGTAGTGATATTATTTTAAAATTAATGGGTAGAAGATATACTAAAGAAAGTTATTTAAATTTATTTAATAAGTTAAAAGAAGAAATTCCAAATATTAGTATTACTACAGATATAATTGTAGGTTTTCCAAATGAAACAGATGAAGATTTTAAAGATACATTAGAAGTTGTTAACACATGTAAATATGACTCAGCATTTACTTTTATATTTTCTCCAAGAGTAGGTACTCCTGCAGCTAAAATGGAAGATAATATTAGTTTAGAAGTTAAAAATAAAAGATTACAGGAACTAAATAGTTTAGTAAATAAATATGCTAGAGAAGCTAATGATGCTTATTTAAATAAAACTGTAAAAGTTTTAATTGAAGGTACTAGTGCAAATAATGCTGAAATGTTAACTGGATATACGGAAACAATGAAGTTAGTTAATTTAAAAGGTGAAAAAGAATTAATAGGTAAAATAGTAGAAGTTAAAATAATTGATACTAAAACATTTAGTTTAACTGGTGAAATAAGTGAATAATATGAAAAAAATATTAATTGGTAGTATACTATTATTAGTACTAGATCAATTAGTTAAGTATGCAGTAATTAATTTTATTGAATTTAATGATATAATACCAGTAATAAATAATTTTTTTAGTTTAACATTTATTAAAAATTATGGAGCTGCTTATAATATATTAGATGGTAATAGATATTTTTTAATATTAACTAGTTTTATATTTATAGTATGTATATATTACTTTTATATTAAAGATAAAAATAATGATATAATTGAAGATATTACTTTATCATTCTTGTTAGGTGGAATATTAGGTAATTTAGCTGATAGAATAGTACTTGGTTATGTAGTAGATTATTTAGCGTTTAATATTGGCACACACTATTTTCCGGTGTTTAATTTAGCTGATACCTTTATTGTATTGTCAGTTATAGTGTTGCTTATAATAGAAATAAGAGGTATGAAAAATGAAAATAATAGTAGAAAATAGTGGACTTAGAATAGATAAATATTTAATGGAAAAAATAGATTTATCAAGAAGTAAAGTTGCACTAATGATTGAATCAGGGGATGTACTTGTTAATGGAGTTATTCCTAAAAGTAGTTATAAAGTAAAAATAGATGATGTAATTACTTATAAAGAATTTGTAGAAAAACAATTACTTGCAGAGCCAGAAAATATCCCGTTAAATATAGTTTATGAAGATGATAGTGTATTAGTTGTTAATAAAGAAAATGGTATGGTAGTTCACCCAGCTGTTGGAGCAAAAAGCGGTACATTAGTTAATGCTCTTTTATATCATTCTAAATCATTGAGTGATATTAATGGAGAATTTAGACCAGGTATAGTTCACAGAATTGATGCTTATACAACGGGTTTATTAATGGTTGCTAAAAACAATAAAGCTCATGAAATTTTAGCTAATGAACTTGCTTTAAAGAAAACTAAAAGGAAATATATCGCATTAGTATGGGGTGTTATTAAAGAAGATAGTGCTACAATTGATGCACCTATTGGTAGAGATACTAATGATAGAAAAAAATATAGTGTTACAAATATTAATAGTAAATCAGCAGTAACACATTTAAAAGTTTTAGAAAGATATAAAACTGCAACACTAGTTGAATTAACGTTAGAAACAGGTCGTACTCACCAAATTAGAGTACATATGAATTATATTAATCATCCAGTAGTTAATGATCCGGTTTATGGTAGAAGAAAAAGATATGATAATAGTGGACAATGTCTTCATGCTGCTACTCTTGGATTTACACATCCTGTATCTAATGAAGCAATGGAATTTACAGCTGAACTACCTGAATGTATGAGTAATATTATTGAAGAATTAAAAACGATTGAATAGGAGGACTTATGGAGAACGTTGAAGTAAATAAAAAAGATGAAGTAGTAATGATGTTACTGCATTACTTTATAACTGAAAAAAATTATAATCCTATTATATTACAAGGTGCTAAAAATGAAATATGGTTAGAAAATTTAGATGAAAAATATAAAGTAATTAAAATTAGTACTGACTATATTCATAATGATTAACAATTTAATTTATATTTATTTAAATAAAAAAGAATAAGTAATCATATAAAAAAAAGAATTCTTTCTTTTAAAATG